>CAZMDT010000069.1:0-11921 GCA_964564965.1 uncultured Planctomycetaceae bacterium
ACCCCTATAATGCGACCGGCGATCCGTGGCGGCATCCTATACCGAGACATGGCCCGACACAAGACGAAACTACGAGAAAACGTGTTTTGTCGTATGTTATGACCACGACTGAAGATATTTGTCGCAGAATCGCACAGGTTCGGGCTGAGCTCGCCGGCCCCCGCGGCCGCGCCGCCTTCGCCGCCATGGTCGGCGTGGCCGCCTCGACGTACCAGAACTACGAGTCCTCCCGCGTGCCGCCGGCGCCGGTGCTGGTCCGCATCGCGGATGCGGCGGGGGTGAGCCTCCGCTGGCTGCTCACGGGGGAGGCCCCCGGCAGCGGGGAGGTGCCCGCCGACCATCCCGTCGTCCAGCGCGCGGCCGCCCTCATCGGCGAGCGACCGAACGCGGCGGCGCCGCTCGCGGCTTTTCTGGATATCCTCTCGGCAAGCCTGGGGTTCCCTTCGACGGCGGAGGGCGCGGACGAGGCGCCGGCGATGGCGGCTGCCCCCCCGGCCCCACCGGCGGAAGGCCCGGTGACCGCCGTGCGGGGCGCCCAAGCCCCGGCGCCGCCGGAGGCGCCCCGCGCGGAGCCGCGGCGCGCGTGGATTCCCATCCTCGGGCGGAGCGCCGCGGGGGTGCCGCAGTTCTGGGCCGACGCCGAGGAGGCCGCCGGCGTCACCATGCTCGACGACCTGATCGCCCGCCACGCCGGCAGGGCCGACGAGGCCCGGCAACCCGCCACCGCCCGCGCAGAGGGCCCGCGAGGCCCGCGAACCGTTCAGCTCATCACGCTGGCCAGCCCCGGCGAGGACGAGGCGGCGGAGTTCATCGACGCTGCCGGCGTGAAGGCCGGCCACGCCGACGCCTTCGCCCTGAGGATCGACGGCGATTCGATGGCGCCCGACATCCGCCACGGTGACCTGGTGGTGCTGAGCCCCTCGGTCCCCGCCGCGGGCGGGCGGCCCGCCGTCGTCCAGCTCCGCGGACAGATCGGCGTCACCTGCAAGCTCTTCCGCCGCGAGGGCGAGACGGTGCACCTGATCCCGGTGAACGAGCAGCACGTGCCGCAATCGTTCCCGGCCGCCGACGTGTGCTGGGCGCTGCGCGTGCTCGCCCGGGTTCGCCCCGGCGCCGAAGTCGCCTGAGGCGCCCCGGCCTTCCCGTCAATCCAGCGCCGCCAGCGGAAAGCGGCAGACGTACACGTCCTCCTTGTTCACCGAGTAGATCGCCACGCCCGTCGCCGCGTCGAGAGTGTGCAGTTGGGGGTAGCCGTAGCGGCCGTACTTGTGGACCCCGGGGATGCGGGCAAGGAAGTTCGCCTCCTCGCCGAGCACGTAGTGGCGGTCGAAGACGATGCCGTCGTCGCCGGCGGCGAGCACGAGGGGCGTTCGGGCGGAGCCGGGCTCGGGGCAGCTCAGCCCGAAGAACCTGCCATCCGGCAATCGCCCGAAGTGGAAGCGGCAGTCGCAATCCGTGTAGCCGGTGAGGACGGGCTCCGACCACGACCGGCCGTCGTCACGGCTTTCGCTGACGGCGAGCCGTCCGGTGCCGGTCCGGAGCATCATGTGCACGACGCCGTCGTCGGTCTGGAAGCACGACCCCTCGCAATGGCCGTGGGCGTCGCCGCGGATGCGACGCGCAAGGGGGTGCCCTTCCGGCTCGTCGTCGAGGTCGTCGGGAATCCGCGGCAGCGACGCCATGTGCCACCCGCCGCGCCCGAGGGGATCGTCGGTCCACGGGTAGCGGAAGTTGCCGGGCAGGATGAGCCGCCCGGAGACGAGCCGGTGCGGCGCGAGGTTGGGGATGAACCGCTCGATGCGCCCGACGGGCCCGGCCCACGTCTCGCCGCCGTCGTCGGAGGCGAGGATGCCGGTGTAGGCACCGGCGTGGCAGCGCTTTCCGCGGGCGAGGCTCATGTTGCCCCCGCACGCGTAGTACAGCAACATGCCATCGTCGGTGATATCGTAGTAGCCGAAGTAAGCCGTCATGCGCCCCTCGTGGACGTGGATGCCCTCGGCGGTGAGGACGCCGAACCCGTGCCGCCCCGGCAGAGGCCCCGCGAGCGCGCGCGGCGGGGACCACGTCTCGCCAAGATCGCCGGAGGTGGCGAGGAGCATGTGCTGGCCGACCATGTCCTCGTCGCGGGGGCCGTTGCTCCAGGTGGCCAGCAGGCGGCCGTCGAGGCTGGTGACCTGCGGGTGGTGGTTGTAGGCGCGGCCGCCCTCACCTCGGAAGACGCAGGAATGCTCCGCGGCGACCGGACGGCGCGGCACTTCGCCCCAGCGGTTGGTGATGGGCGATTCCTCGGGCATCGGGGGTGTCCTTTCGCCGGCGCCGGCGGATTGTAGCACGCGGGCGACGAGCCGGCACGGCCCGGCGGGGACGCCGGTTTGATTTCCGCCGCCGCGTGTGGTGCAATGCCTGCTGACAGTCGAGGACGACCATGGAACAGATCAAGCGATACTTCGAGCGTGACAGGTTGGCGCGGCTGCTGGGGATGGAGCTGACGGACGTGGCGCCGGGGCGGGCGACGGCGCGGATGACCGTCGGCGAGGATCATCTGAACAGCATCGGCACGGCCCACGGCGGGGTGGTTTTCTCGCTGGCGGACTTCGTGTTCGCGGCGGCCTCAAACGCCCACGGCACCGTGGCGGTGGCGCTGAACGCGACGATCTCCTACATGAAGGCCGTGCCGCCGGGGGAGGTCATCAGCGCCTCCGCCGAAGAGGTCGCGCTCGGGCGGAAGACCGGCACGTATCTCATCACCGTGACGGACGCCGCCGGCGAGAAGGTGGCGCTGTTCCAGGGGATGGTATACCGCAAGGGCGACGCGATCGAGTGGCCGGCGTAGCGCGGGCGGGGGCGGGCGCTAGTTGGCCGGCCGGGTCGCCGGCTGCGTGGTGGCGGGCTTGCTGCCGGTGCCACGGGCCGCGGTCATCACCACGTGCTTCCGGGCGGTCAGCTCCACCGGCCAGGCCTCCGCATGCCCGTCGGCGAAGCGGACGGTGAGCGTGCACCTGCCCGGCTCGCGGACGGCGAGGCAGAGGCTGTTCGGCCCGGAGCAGCCGGTGAGCACTTGCGTGCCGATCTGCCGCCGCGCGAGGATTCGCCCGTCGGCGGCCGTCAGCGTCACCGTGGCGCCGGTGACGCCCCGCGGGCCGCGGACGTGAACGCTGAGCAGCCCGGCGTTCTCCAGAATCCGCTCGTTGGGCGTGGGGTGCGGGGTGGGCTTTCGGCGGCTGAGCGTGTCGTTGAGGCAGAGGCGCAGCACGCCGTCCACGCCGCCGAGCAGCAGGTCGGCCGTGCCGTCGCCGTTGACGTCGCCGGCGGCGGCGCCGCCCGCGCCCGTCTCGAACGCCTTGCCCGGCAGGGCGGTGTAGGGAACGGGGTTCACGTCAAGGAACATGAACTGCCCGTAGCCGCGGTTGTTGTGGAAGGCGTGCTCGCCGCGCTCGCCGCTGCTCAGCGTGAGCAGGTCCACGTTGCCGTCGGCGTTGAGGTCCTCCGCGAGCGTGGCGCGATGGTCGCCGTGCGCCAGCCGCGATTCGTTGCCCAGCCCCGTCACGTCGATGGGCGTGCCGTTGTGGTTGGCGATGACGTGGATGCCGATGTCGGCCGCCACCACCAGGTCCATCGTGTCCGCCCGCATGATCGGGGCGAAGCAGCCGGCCCCCGTGTGCCGGACGACCGTCGGGTTGGTGACCTCGAAACTGCACCTGAGGTCGTGCTTGACGGGCTGGAAGCGTCCGGCGTTGTTCTGGACGAGCAGGATGCCGTTGCCGGTGGAGAGGAACAGGTCGCATCGGCCGTCACCGTTCCAGTCGCCGGGGACGAAGTAGAACGTCTCGCCCGCGCCGGCGGCCTTGGCGTCCAGGCCGAGCTTCGCGGTGGCGTCGGTGAAGCCCGCCCCCTCGGGCCTTCCGCCCGGACCGGGGTTCATGAAGGCCCGCAGGCCGCCCGCCTCGCAGGCGATGACGACGTCGGGGTAGCCGTCGCCGTTGAGTTCGACGAACGCGGCCGACAGGACGGCGCCCTTGATGGCAAGCGTCTGCGCGGCGGCGAAACCCTCGCCCGTGCCGGCGTAGATCACGTTGTCGGCGAGGAGGTCGCATCGGCCGTCCGCGTTGAAGTCGGCGAATGAGCAGCTCACGCTCTTCACCCCCCCCAGGCCCATCGCCTGCGTGGCGTCGGCGAAGCCGCCGCCGGTGGCCCGGAGGTAGAGGCGTCCGCCCCGGGTGGGCTCGCAGGCGAAGGCGTCGAGCCGGCCGTCACCGTTGACATCGTGAAGGGCGACGCCCCGGACGGGGCCGCCGAGCGTGCCGAGCGTGGTCGCCTCGAGGAACTTGACGTAGGGCATGGCGGGGAAGAAGACGCGATGGGCGGCGGTGTCCTGGCAGAGGTCGTAGAGCAGCTCGGGGCGGCCGAAGTACGTGCCGACCATCTCGTCGCCGAGGTTCGACTTCCAGATCCATCGCTCGGGGCTGGCCAGGTCGGCAAGCTCCACCTCGTGCCAGTGCTCGCGGATGTAAAGCAGCCCCTCGCGCTCGTGGCGGAGGCGCGTCTTGCCGATGAACGCGACGACCTTCCCGCCGACGGCGGCCGCCTCGAGGGCCGTGGCCAGATCCGGCTCCATCTCGGCGTAGGGGTCGGCGGGCTCGCCGCCCTCCTCGCCGGCCGTCTTCTTCACCACCAGCGTGACGCGATCCGGCTTGAACGCTCCCTTGAACCGCGCCGTCACCCGGATGATCACGAGGTCGTTGGCCTCGTCGATCTTCTCCACCACGCCGCCGATCACGGTGACGTAGCGTTCGAACAGGTGGTACGGCTGGAGCGACGGGTTCACCATCGCCCGGGCCGTGCCGGTCGAAACCAGCAGAAGCACCAACGTGCAGAGGGCAGTTCGTTTCACGGGTGTCCGCCTTCCTCGATCAATAGTGCCCGTGCCGGTCCAGCGGGCCGACGACGGTGAACAGCGCCTCGCCTTTGGCCTGGCAGTTGGGGCCGTAGAAGACGTTCTTCCACCTGGCCTGCGCGCCGGGGGCATCGAGCAGGAGCCCGCCCTTGCGGATGTGGTCGAACTCGACGCCGTCGACGGTCACGTCCTTGCCGATGTAGCAGTCCAGCCCGCGCGGCAGTTGAGCCATCCAGGCGTAGAGCGCCTTGTGCTCCGGCCAGCGCTTGACGTCGCGCTCGTACGCCTCCGTGCCGGGACGCGGGCAGATGTCCTGGTTCTCCATCTCCGTGAAAACCAGGCGCGCCTTCGCCGGATCGACCGTGTAGCAGCGGATCGCCCCTTTGACCACCACGAGCCCGGGCGACCGCACGAATCGCCGGCTGCGGGCCTTGTCGTCGAGGTCCGCGTGCTCGGCCTTCGTGTAGTTCTTGAACGCCAGGCCGATGGTGCAGCTCCGCGTGAGGGGGCGCTCGGGCAGGCCGCCCTGGATCACCCCGTCGCCGACCGTCAGCTCCGGCGTGCCGAAGTCGTTGTTCCAGCTCTCCCACCGGGCGCCGTCGAGCAGGACGAGCGCCCCGCCCTGGGAGATGGAGGGGGCGGCGTTCCGCCCGGGCTGAAGCAGGCTGTCCGCCCCGACGATCGCCAGGCAGCCGTAAATCCGGAACTCGTCCAGCACCGACACGTGCCCGAGGAACTCCACGCTCTTGCCCTGCGTCTTGTTGAAGGTGAAGTACTGCGAGGACATGATGCCGCCGCCGCGGCCCATGTGGCGGGCCGTCTTTGCGGTGTTGTCGTTCCGGAAGAACGTGTGCCCGTCGCCCATGAAGCGCGTGGCGCCCTGCGCGTCCATGCCGGCGCCCTGCTTGATCCAGACGTTGCCGTGGATTTGCCGGCCTCGCCCGTCGCCCCCGCCGCCGAACGTCGCCCCGCGCTCCACCGTGATGTGCCGGTAGACCTCGGGCCAGGGGTCCTCGCGGAAGTTGAGCTGGTACGGCTTGTCGGAGGCGGGCAGGAGGATGTCGGTGTTCTTGTCGAAGGCGACCTTGCGGCACGGCTGGCCGTCCTCGATCCAGCTGTTCGGGTCGAAGGGGTTGAGGCCCTTCGCCCGCTTCCCGCCGTTGGTGCCGGGGTGTGCCCACACCATCAGCTTGCCCTTGCCCCACCGCTGCGCCACGAAGTACTCCTTCCCGGTGAGTTTCGGCCAGACTTGCTTGTCCTCGAAGTGCGGCTCGTGCGCCGTGGCCCCCTTGTGGTCGATGCCCGGCGCCGCCGACTTCCCGGCGGGCACGGCTTGGCCGGCGGCCGGCGGGCCGGCGAGGAGCGCCGTCAGCAGCGCTGCGCTCAACGCGATGCAGGCTCGGTGTGCCGTCATGGAGGGTCTCCTAGTGGCTCGGGCAGCCCGCATACAGGGCGACCGCGCTGGCGCGGCCCCGCTGGGCCGGGCCCTGCCCGTACGTCAGCTCCTTCGTCTGGCCCCCGCGGGTCTCCCGCACGACCGTCAGGAACGGGTTGCCGCGGTAGTTCGACTCGCCGATGGTCAGCGAGAGGGAGCTTTCGTGGTTGATGAACATGGGCATGCCGAGGGGCACGTCGGTGTTGGCGTAGCAGAAGCCGCCGACGATCTCCGTCCGGCCGCCGCCCTTCGTCTCCACGAGCGTGCCGCTCTGCTCGGTCTTGTAGCCGAGGATCCAGAGCTGCCCGCCGTCGTTGACGATCTTGGTGGTCTTGCCCTCGCAGTTGAGCTGGCGCGCCCAGACCCGCTGCCCCTTGCCGATGGCCAGGTGCCCGGCGCACACGTCCTCCAGGAACAGCTCACCCGTCCCGCTGTACACCAGCGGCGCTTTGCCGAACGTGATGCCGCTGACGATCACCGCCCGCTTCGTGGCGTGCTCCAGGCCGAACGGCTGGTACAGGAAGTTCATCCGCTCGACACTCACCGCCGGCGCCTCGCCGTCGACGACCTTGAACTTGCCGCCTCCGGCGATCGTGCCCTCCAGCGCCGTCACCCGCTCGATCTTGCCGCGCACCAGCACCGTGCCGTCGATCCGCCAGCTGCCGTGGGGGAAGTAGAGCGTCTTTCTGCCGGAGTCGACGGCCTGCTGGACGGCCTCCGTGGCGTCGGTGCCGTCCGCCTTGCCCCCGAACTCCGTGGGGCTGACCCACTCGGCGAGCGGATGGCGCCTGGGGTGTGGGGTGGGCTTCGCCGGCAGGTTGAGCGACCGCTTCGGCCCCTCGAACAGCGTCAGCACCGCGTGCGAGGTATACTCGGCCACCTCGCCGCCGTCGGCGCCGGTCTTCGTGCCGGCCTCGTTCGCCACCGCCTGCTCGTAGCCGCGCGTCGTCAGCCCCCGTACGAACAGCACGCCCGAGTTGACGATGCCGGCCGGGGCGACCTGGCCGCCCTGCCCGATAAGTTCCGAATCAATCAGCGCCATCACGCTGGAGCCGCCGAGGTTCTCGACGGCCGGTGCGGCGCCCACGCTGCGAAGCCCCGCCATGCTGACACACTGCCCGCCGTTGCGGACGCCGGCGGCCCGCTGCCCCTCGACGGTGATGCGATCCAGCGTGATGCTGTCGACCGCGCCCTTCATGCTGATGCCCACGTCGAAGCCGACGACGTGCACGTCCTGGATGAGGCACGGCCCCTGCTCGTTGGTGTAGCCGAGGTCGAGTCCGATCGGCCCGGCCTCGCCGCAGACGATCTTCACCTTCCGCACGCTGCCCTGGTTGTTGGCGATGTACTGCACGCCGATGGCGCCGGCGTTGCCCCTGCCGGTGTGGAAGCTCAGCGAGCGGATGCCGTTGCGGAACCGCTGGGCGGGCTTCTGCCCGGTCCAGACCATGGCCCTCGGCTTCTTCGGGTCGCCGAAGCCGGCGCAGTTGTCCTTCAGGCGGACCGTCGTGGCCTCGACGCCCTGGCCCTGGAGGATGACCCGCTTCTGCGCCATCCCGCCGTGCCGGCCCGCCGGCCATTTCAGCGTGTCCGAGATCACGTACGTGCCCGCCGGCAGATAGATGATGCGGTTGCTGTTGGGGTTGTCGTCCAGGGCCTTCTGGATCGCCGCCGTGTCGTCGGTCTTGCCGTCGCCGGCGGCGTTGTAGGGCGCCGCCTTGACGTTCACGATGCCGGAATCCTGCGGGAAGACGAACTCCCCGCCGGCCTGGGCCCCGGGCATCGCGAAGGCGGGGGCGGCGAGCAGCGCCGCCACGGCGATCGCAGCGGCGGCAAAGGCGAACCTGCAACAGGGCCTCATGGCGTTCTCCTGCGCGCGGGGCATCCGCGCCGTTGAATTAAACCCCGCCGCCGACGGAACGTGGCGTTGGGGGGCCGGTCCGTTTCGCGCGGCGGCGGGCGGGGCCGGAAGGCATCAGTACTGCCCGTTCCTGTCGAGCCGGTCGAGCCTGCCGGTCGCCGGCGCTGGTGCCGGGCCGGCGCCACACCAGCAGGCGCCTCGCCCTCGGCCACTTCTCGCCGTAGCAGGCCGTCCGCTTCACGTCGTAGCGGCCCCAGAGCCCCGCGTCGTCGAAGCAGGGGTTGTGCGCGGCCGGCACCTGGGGGTCGTACCCCGGCACGGCGGCGGGGGCGTCGGCCGCCCGAGCGGGGCCGCCGGCAACCGCAACTACCAACACGGCCGCGACCGTGGCCGCGGCCGACCATCGCATCAATCGCATCTCGCGCTCCCTGTAACGGGCACACCCGGCGCAGCCCTAATACTAACGCACGCACCGGCCGGTTTCCTCCCCCGAAGTACGAGTTGCCGCGGCGGCGTCGTTCGGTGCATCAGGGCGTGAAGCCCGCGAGCGTCCTGACGTGCATCCCGACGGCCGAGGCGAGGCCCGTCAGGTTGTAGCCGCCCTCAAGCACCGACACGAGCCGCCCGCCCGCGTGCTCACCGGCGACGGACATCATGATCCGCGTGAGCGTGGCGAAGTCATCGTCGGTAAGCAGGAACCGCCCGAGCGGGTCGTCCTGTCGGCTGTCGAAGCCGGCGGAGACGATGACGAGTTCCGGGCGGTAGCTCCCCATCTTCTCCGCCAGCTCGCGGAAGGCCCCGACGATCTCCTTCCCGCCGGCGCGGGCGGGGAAGGGGCGGTTCATGGTGGTGCCGGCGCCCTTGCCGCGTCCGGTCTCGTCGCGCCGGCCGGTGCCCGGGTACCACGGCGACTGGTGCGTGGAGAAGTAGAACACCGAGGAATCCTCGTAGAAGATCTCCTGCGTGCCGTTGCCGTGGTGGACGTCCCAGTCGACGATGACCACCTTGCCGATCCTGTGGGCCTTCTGCGCGTACCGGGCGGCGACGGCCGCGTTGTTGAACAGGCAGAAGCCCATCGACTTCGCCGACAGCGCGTGATGCCCCGGCGGACGAATGGCACAGAAGGCGCTCGGCGCCCGACCGGCAACGACGGCGTCGACGGCCGCCAACGCGCCCCCCGCCGCCAGCAAGGCCGCCCGCCACGAGCCGGCGCTGACGTTCGTGTCCGGCCAGCCGAGCCACGAGTCGCCGGCGTCGATGCGCTGCTTCACGTGGGCGTGGTAATCGCGATCGTGGCAGGCAAGCAGCTCGGCCCGGGTGGCCTCGCGCGGCTCGACCGCCAGCAGCCTGCCCTTGAACGCCTCCCTGGCCAGCTCGCGCTCGATGGCCTCCAGCCGCGCCGGCGACTCCGGGTGCCCCCGGCCCGTCAGGTGCTCGCGGTACGCCGCGTGCGACACCAGCCCCGTGCGCGTCGGGCGGGTCGCCGCGTCCGCCGGGCGCGAGGCCGGCTGCGTCGTCGCCGCCGCCAGCTCGCGGCTTGCCCCGGCGACGGCCACGGCCGCTGCCGTCCGGCCGAGCCAGTGCATGAACTGCCTCCTGTCCATCGGCTGCCTTCCCCGCCATGATCGCGCGGCTGTCACCCGCGCGGCCGGGCCGCGGGGACCCTACTGGCCCGCGGCGTGGGCCCTTCGCCATTGGTCGGCCTTCTGGTCGTTGGCGAGGCGGGAAATGGGCACCCAGGCGAACACGCCGGGCTCCTTGCGCGAGGACTGAAGCACCCACGCCTGTCCCGACACGGCGTCCCACAGGACGAACCCGCTGCCGCTCGCCACGACGTGGTATCGCGGGTCGCCCATCTGCCCCGCGGGCTGGGCGTAGCTCGCCACGGCCGCTCCGATCACCAGCGCCGCCGCCGCGGCGCCCACCACCCACAGCATGCTCCGCTGCATCATCGCGCTCCTTCGTCGGGGGCACGGGTGCCGCCGAACTTCTCCGACGTGAACAGGTACACCTTCGTGGCCGGCTCCCGCCAGGCGCCGGCGGGCAGGCCGGCCTTGCCCGTGCAGCAGTGGTCGAGGAACTCCTCCACGCCCCAGCCCATTTCCGTGGCGACCTCCGGCAGAAAGCAGCCGGACTGGTAGCCCCGCACCACGTAGATGCCGTGCGTGCCGACCTCGAGCGTCTCGGGCGCGTCGGTCTCGGTCAGCGGCGACAGGACGGAAACCTCCACCGACAGCGCCCGCACCTCGCCCGGCGTGATCGGGTCGGAGGTGAATCGCGGGTCCTCCGTCGCCGCGGCGGCCGCCATCCGGACGATCGCCTCGGCGAGGGGGCGGTCGGGCTGGAACGTGCCGATGCACCCCCGCAGCCGGCCGGCGCTCCTCAGCGTCACGAAGCAGCCGCGCTTCTCCGCCATCACGCCGGCGGGGTTCGCGACCTCCGGCAGCGCCCGCCCCGACACCGCCGCCGACACCGCCGACCGCGCCAGCGACAGGAGTCTGTCCTGTTCTTCCTGCAACAACGCCATGCTCGCTCTCCGCGGGGTGTCCGCCGGGCATTATGCCGCGCCGCGCCGCCCGACGCCAGCGGCCCTCGCGCGGCTACTGCTTCACGAAGACGGCGAACGTCTCCGCGCCCGTGATGACGACGGCCGTCACCACTGCCGCCGCCATCAGAACCCCCAGCACCGCCGAGATGTAGAACTCCCGCTTCGTGAACCCCAGCAGGTACCCGCCGATGGCGCCGCTGTAGACGCCGGAGCCGGGCAGCGGGATGCCGATGAAAACGCTCAGGCCGAGAACGCCGTACTTCTCGACCTTGGGATGGATCTTCTTCTGGGTCTTGAGGATCATCCGGTCCCAGAAGTGCCTGACGAGCCGCAGCCGGAGCGCCACGTGCAGCAGCTTGTCGAGCAGGAAGTAGACGATCGGCCCGAGCAGGATGTTGACGCCGGCCGCCAGCGGCACGACCACGAACCACGGCAGCTTGGCGATGAGAATGCCGTACGGAATGCTCGCCCGCAGCTCCAGCGCCGGCGCGAACGTCAGCAGCACGATGAGCACGTAGGGGTTGCTGAAGAACTCCGACACCCACTCAGGCATTCGCTTCGTCCGCCTTCCGCCGGCCGAGACGCGCCGGGCCAAGATAGTACAATAGCCCCCATGGAAAGGAACGCGAAAACGGCCCTGGTGGCGCTGAGCGGCGGGGTGGACTCCGCCGTGGCGGCGGCGCTGCTGCTGGAGAGGGGCTGGGAGGTCGAAGGTGTGTGCTTCGGCGCGGCCGCCATCCGCACGCGCCACGCCGACGACGCCGCCCGCGTCGCCGACGCCCTCGGCATCACGCTCCACGTGGTTGACCTCAGCGGGGAGTTCGACCGGCTCATCGACGACTTCGCCGCCGCGTACGCCCGCGGCCGAACGCCGAACCCGTGCATCCTGTGCAACGCCCGCGTCAAGTTCGGCCGCCTGCTGGCGCTTGCCGATTCCATCGGCGCGGCGCACCTGGCGACGGGCCACCACGCCCGCGTGGCCGAGGGGCCCGGCGGGTGGGCGGTCCATCGCGCCCGCAGCCGTGCGAAGGACCAGTCCTATGCCCTGTTTGCCCTGCCGTCACGCGTGCTGCCGCGGGTGCGGCTGCCCATCGGCGAGGTGGACGACAAGGCGGCGGTCCGCGCCATGGCGCGCCGGCTGGACCTGCCCGTTCACGACAAGCCGGACAGCCAGGAGATCTGC
>CAZMDT010000070.1:0-11742 GCA_964564965.1 uncultured Planctomycetaceae bacterium
CGAGGACGTGCCGGCTTCTCGATGGTCGAGTTGTGCGTTGTGGTCACCATTCTCGCGCTGCTGGTGTCGATCATCGCCCCGGCCCTCTCGCGCGCCCGCGAGGCCGCCCGCCTCGCCGTCTGCGCCGCCTCAATGCACGACGTGCACGTGGGGCTCACCAGCTTCGCCGCACAGAACGACTACCACCTGCCGCCGTTCGCCTTCAGCGATCCCGCCGCCGCCGATCTGCCGCTGTCGGGGCACTGGGGCGGGGCGAGCCAGGCGGGCGACCCGGCCGCCTTCGGCCGCGCGGGGGTGGATTACGTCAACCTCTGGGTGCTCGTCCGCGACGGCCTGATCGCACCGGGCGTGCTGGTCTGCCCGTCGGCGCCGGCGGAGCTCCGCCACGGCCGCGCGAGCCTGTTCGGGCACACGTTCCGCTTCAGCACCTACTGCATGCGGATGCCGACCAGCGAGGCGTTGTTCGCGGAGGCCCCGGCGACGTGGGAGCGCTACGGCATGCTGATCTACGCCCTGGCGGCCGGCGGGCAGCCCTCGCCGGTGCTCGCCGGCGGGGGCGGGGGCGTCAGCCGCCCCGAGATCGTCCCGCAGGTCCGCCTTCAGCATCGCTATCCGCTCGTGCCGGCGGTCGCCTGCGGCGACGGCGACTACGACCCCGGCACCGACGCGATGCTTGCCGACGAGTTCTGGCGCCAGGGCCACGAGGCCGCGGCGCCGCAGGTGCCCGGGCTCCAGGGCTATCCCGCCACGGCCGCCTGGTGCCACGGCGAGCGGCTCAACGTGCTCTTCGGCAGCGGGGCCGTCCGCACCGTCGAGGATGACGGCACGGTGCTCGCCAGCACCATCCCCCCCGGCGGGTCGCTGCCGAACGACGGGGCGTACTTCGCGACGTACGCCGAGCACGTCTGGCAGTTCTTCGACGGGCGAAGATGAGGACCGCCCCGGACCGCCCCCCGCGCTTCTTTGCCGCTCGCCCGGCGGCGGGTACACTCGCCGGCATGCGGATCCTGCTGAGCAATGACGACGGCATCCTCGCGCCCGGCCTGGCGGCGCTGCGATCGGCGGTCGCCGATCTCGGCGAGGTGTCGGTGGTGGCGCCGGACACGCCGCAATCGGCGGCGGGGCACGGCATCACCGTTCGGCGCCCGCTGTCGGTGCAGCGGGTCCGCCTGGCGGGGCGGGAGGAGCTGTTCGGCCTGAGCGTGGACGGCCGGCCCGCCGACTGCGTCCGCCTCGCCGTCCATTCCCTGCTGCCGGAGCGCCCGGAACTGGTCCTCAGCGGCATCAACGCCGGCGCCAACGCGGGCATCAACGTGTTCTACTCCGGCACGGTCGCCGCCGCCGCGGAGGCCGCCATGCTCAACATCCCCGCCATCGCCTTCTCCGCCGAGGCCGCCACGGGCGAGGTGGACTTCGCCCGCTGTGCCGCCCTGAGCCGGTGGGTGCTCGACCGCCTGCTGGAGGCGGGGCTGGTGGCCGGCGAGGTGGTCAACGTCAACATCCCCGCCGGGGGGGCCGGGGTGCCCAGGGGCGTCCGCGTCGTCCGCCAGTCCACCGCCGAAATCGAGGAAAGCTACCGCCACGACGGGGAGGTCGAAGGGCGCCACAGCTACACCATCGGCGATCAGTGGCGCTTCATCGGCCACGAGGACGACGACGTCACCAGCCTCGCCGAGGGGTACATCACCATCACGCCGCTGCACGTGGACATGACGAATCACCGGCGCCTGGCGGAGCTGGAGCGGACCCGCTGGCGCGACCTGCCGCCGCCCGGGCCGTAGCGGCTCCGTGGGCTCTGCGCCTCCGTGGTACGCTGTTGCGGCTAGGGCGCTTCCGTCGCGGGCGCCTCACCCGCCGGCGGCTCATCCTCCTCCACGTCTTCGATCGGCCGGAGCGACAGGCACTGGTCCGCCGTCAGCCCGTGGTTCCGCAGCAGGCTCGTGGGGCTCTCGCGCTGGCCGGTGCGGTCGGACAGGTAGATCGCCTCGATGGTGGCGAGGTTGAGGAGGTTCTCCAGGCCGGAGCATTCGTAGCGGGCCGCCCCGCCGAGGACCGCCGCGGCGAAGGCCTCCGCCTGTCGCTGGAAGACCGCCACCGCCGCCCCCTCGTCGGCGGTGCGGTCGAGGATGTTGCCGTCGGGGTTTCGCAGCAGGCAGTTCTCCCCGTCGGCCCGCAGCGACCCGCCGCGCCCGTGCAGGCATAGCTCCTCGCTCACCGGGCCGCTGGAGCGCGTGGTGACCACGGTCGCCATCGCGCCGTCGGCGTAGCGCAGGATGGCCGCCGCCGTGTCGTCGGTGTCGTAGAGCGGTAGGTCCGCTCCCCCCCGGCTGCGATCGTCCGGGCGGTTGCCCAGAGCGCTCACGCCGTACACGTCCTCCGGCAGCCCGAGCATCCAGATCATCAGGTCGACGGCGTGGTAGCCGAGTTCGAGCAGCGCCCCGCCGCCGGCGGAGGCGCGGTCGCCGCGCCAGTTGAGCTCGGGGCCCCAGTTGAACAGGTAGTGCGCCCGCCCGAGGAACACCTGCCCGAGCAGGCGGCGCAGCTCCCAGGCCCGGCGGTAGCCCAGCGCGAAGCGGCGCTGCGTGCCGACGGCGAGCTTGAGCCCGCCCTCGCCCATCAGGCGGACCATGGCCAGGCCCTCGTCCAGGCTGCGGGCCAGCGGCAGCTCCTTCCAGACGTGGATGCCCCGCTCGCAGCACGCGGCCAGCAGGTCCGGCGCCGCCGGCGGGGGCACGGCCAGGTACACCGCCGCCGGGCGCGTCTCGGCCAGAAGCGACCGGTTGTCGCCGTAGCCCGCCACGCCCGCTTCCCGCCCGGCACGCTCCGCGACGGTCGGGTCGCGGTCCGACAGGCCCACCACCTGCACCAGGTCGCTCTGGAGCAGGGCCTGGAGCGTCCACCGCCCGACGCCGCCGACACCGATGACCGCCACCGGCAAGGGGGCCTCTGCCATGACCGGAATCTCCCGCCCCCGGTGAACGGACCAGCCTAGGCCGCGCGCCGCGGCCTGTCAAGCCGCGCGGCTGCGCACGAGCTTGCTGACGTCGGCGAACAGCTCGACGAACGCCCGGCCGGCTCGTCGTTGTCCGGCACGGGCAGGCAGTAGCAGCCTTCGGGCAGGTCCATCCGGCCGGGCATCGGCTGGCCGTCGGCGTCCTTGACCCAGACCTTCACGTCCTCGACCGTCTCGCGCAGGCGGACCGGCTCGCCGTGCGGCACGCAGACCGTCCCGGCGGCGCTCGCCCCCCGTGCTCGGCATTGACGCCCCCGCCCCCGCGAGCGTATAACCATCCGGCCTGGCGGCCCCCTGATCCGAACCATGCGCAGCTTCTTCCGCTCATTACGATATCTCAGGCCGTACCGCGCCCGGCTGGCGACGGCCGTGGTCTGCGTCGTGCTGATCTCCGTCCTCTGGGGCGGCGGGCTGGGGATGCTCGCGCCGGGGCTGAAGATTCTGATCGATCCGGAGGGCCTGCACGGGTGGGCGTGGCGCAGCGGCGCGGAGGACCGCCTCTCGGCGAGGGTATTCGTTCGCGACGTTCCGGTACCGGTGCGGGTCGACGGCGGGCTGGCCTCGCAGGTGATCGACGTGGTGGAGGTCGCCGGCGGCGGTCCGGCCGACCGCGCGGGGCTGAAGCCCGGGGACTGGCTGGTGGGGCTGGCGGGCTCGGCGCCGATGCCGGGCAACGACCTCGCCCGCACCATCGCGAAGGCCGAGGCGGGCGCCCCCCTGCGCCTGCGCGTGCACAACCATTACGCCGGCACCACGCGAACGGTGGAGCTGGCGCTGGCGGACCCGGGATGGAAGTCGCGCGCCCTGGTGGGCGTGGCGTCGGCGGTGCGGGAGCCGGCCGACTACGCCGGACGGTTCCCCATTCTCATCTGGGTGCTGGCCATCGGCGTGGTGGCGACGGTCCTGCGAGACCTGCTGCGGTTCGCGCAGACGTACCTGGTGCAGACGGCGGCATACCGGGCGGTGCTGGACATCCGCTGCGACAACTACAACGTGGCCCTGCGCCTGCCGACGACGTTCTACGCCGCCCGGGGCACGTCCGACACGATGAGCCGGTTCATCCAGGACACGCGGGCCATCTCCCAGGGGCAGGTGACGCTGTTCGGGCACACGCTCGTGGAGCCGGGCAAGGCGGCCGGGTCCATCATCATGGCCCTGCTGCTGTCGTGGAAGCTGACGCTGGTGGCGATGATCGCCGGGCCCCCGACGCTCGTGCTGATCCGCCTGCTTGGCAAGGTGATGAAGCGGGCGTCGCGCAAGGCGCTGGAGAGCTGGTCCGGCATGCTCGCCGTGCTGGAGGAGACGCTGCAGGGCATCCGCGTGGTGAAGGCCTACACCATGGAAAGCGCCGAGCGGAAGCGGTTCTTCCGCGTGAACCGGCGCCTGCTGGCCGAGCAGGATCGCATGGCGCGGATCGACGCGGCGACGTCGCCGGCGATCGAGGCGCTGGGCGTGACGGCGGGCATGGTCGCCGCCGGCGCCGCGGGCTACTTCGTGCTCCACCACACCATGGATCCCATCATTTTCGTGACGTGGATGGGGTGCTTGGCGGCGATGTTCGACCCGCTGCGGAAGCTGGCGCGGGTGTACAACCAGTTCCAGGCGGCGGACTCGGCCGCCGCGAGGGTCTTCGAGCTGCACGACCGGGAGCAGGAGAAGCGCGTCCCCAGCGCGCCCTCGCTGGCGCCGCACCGCGAGTCGATCGAGTTCCGGGGCGTGAGCTTCCGCTATCCCGGCGCCGAAGCCGACGCCCTGCGGGAGGTCAGCCTGCGCATCGTCGCGGGCGAGCACGTGGCGATCGTCGGGCCGAACGGGTCGGGCAAGACGACGCTCGTGTCGCTGCTGCCCCGGCTGCTGGACCCCACCGCGGGGGTGGTGCTGGTCGACGGGCACGACGTGGCGACGGTGTCGCTCCGCTCGCTGCGGCGCCAGATCGGCCTGGTGACGCAGGACGCGGTGCTGTTCAATGCCACGATCGGTGAGAACATCGCCTACGGGCTTCGCCGCCCCACGCCCGAGGCCGTGCGCGAGGCGGCGCGCCAGGCGTTCGTCGAGGAGTTCGTCCGCGAGCTGCCCGACGGCTACGATACCATGGTCGGCCAGCACGGCGCGACGCTGTCCGGTGGGCAGAAGCAGCGCATCACCATCGCCCGCGCCATCCTCCGCGACCCCCGCATCCTCATCTTCGACGAGGCCATGAGCCAGATCGACGCCGACAGCGAGCACAAAATCCACCGGGCGATGGACGCCTTCATCCGCGGGCGAACGACGCTGATGATCGCGCACCGCTTCGCGACGGTCCTGTCGGCCGACCGCATCTGCGCCATGGAGGCCGGACGCATTGTCGATGCCGGCACGCACGAGGAGCTGCTCGAGCGCTGCGACGTGTACCGCCACCTGTACCGCACGCAGTTCGCCGACGCCGCCGCCCGGCGCCCGCCCTCAGGGCCATGACCGAAGACCACGTACAACCTTCGGGCACGCTCACGCAGACGCGGCTCGTGCTGTTCATGCTGCTGGCGGGGGGGCTGCTGTTCGCGCACCTGGCGGGCTTCGAGCAGTACGTGTGGCTGGCCGCGCTGTATGCCGCGCTGACGCAGGGCGGGCTGGCGGCCCTGATCGTCGTTGCCGCCGGGGGATACGCCTACCCCATCGTCCGCAAGGTCTGTCCCGCCGCGCCGGCGGGCCTGCGGGTGGTGACCGCCTGCGGGACGGGGCTGTGGATGCTGAGCACGGCGATGCTCGTGCTCGGGTCGGCGGGGCTGCTGTGGACTTGGCTGTGGTGGCCCATCGTCGGCATCGGCGCGGCGGCGGCGGCGTGGCAGGCGCGCAAGACGCTCGAGGCCTGGCGACCGGGCGGACACCACGACGGGCGGGCGCTGCTGTGGGTGCTGATGGCGGTGGCGGCGGCGATCTGGCTGGCGGGGGCGGCGCGCCCGCCGGGGTACGTCGGCCTGAGCGACCGCTACGACGTGATCGAATACCACCTTCAGGTGCCGCGCGAGTTCCACGACGCCGGGCGCGTGGGCGAGCTGCCCCACAACTGCTACAGCTACTACCCGCTCGGCGTGGAGATGCTGTTCCTGGTGACGATGTGCCTGCGCGGCGGGGCGTACGCGGGCATGTACGCCGCGAAGATGTTCCCCGGCCTGTTCGGCGTGATCGCCGTGGCGGCGGTGTTCCTGGCGTTCCGCCGCGACGACGACACCCGCGGGCGCTTCGCCGCCGGTCTGCTCGCCAGCGTGCCGTTGGCGCTGTACCTGAGCTGGCTGGCCATGGTCGAGCTGGCAGAGGTGTGCTACCTCGTGCTGGCGGTGCTGTGGCTGCGCGAGTGGCTGCGCGAGCCCACTTGGCGTTCGGCGTCGGCCGTCGGGGCCATGCTCGGCGCCGCCTGCGCCATCAAGTACCTCTCCGTCGGGCTGGTGGCCGGCCCGGTGCTCGCCGTGATGCTCATCGTCGCCCTGCGGGCGCGCCGCCGCCTGCGGGACGTGGCGCTCGCGGGGGCCCTGACGCTCGTGCTGTTTGCCCCGTGGCTCGTTCGCAACGCCCTCTATACGGGCAATCCGGTATTCCCGCTGGCGACGGGTCTCTTCGGCCGGGGACACTGGAGCGCGGAATCCGAGGCGCGATGGGTCAACGGGCACGCCGCCGGGCCGCGCCCCCCGGTGCCGGAGCCCGAGGGCTGGCAGCCGCCCGAGGTGCCCGACCGCGCGGCGCTTTTCGCGTTCAACTTTCTGCTGTCGCAGTGGCTCGGCCCGATCGTCGTGGTGGCGGCGTTGGTGGGGATCGCGGTGATGGTGTCGGTGCGCGGGGGCCCGCCGGCCTGGGAGGCGGCCCTGGCGGGCGTGCTGGCGGTTCAGTTGGTGGTTTGGGCGGCCTTCACGCGCGGCATGCCGTCTCGCTTCATCCTGCCGGCGATGGTGCCCGTGTGCCTGCTGGCGGGCGGCGTGCTGGCGCGCCTGGCGCGCCTGGAGGCGAACCCGTTCCGCCGCGGCGCCGTCCGGCCCGCCCACGGGCCCTGGGGACGGGTGCCCGCCGTCGCCATCTTCGCCGCCGCCATCGGCATCAACCTGCTCAACGGGTATCTCCAGTTCCGCAGCCCGTACCACGTCGGGCGCCACCCCGTGCCCCCGTACCCCGGCGAGGTCATCGCCCGGCAGGCCCCGCCGTACGACCGCGCCGCCGCCCTGCCCGAGGGGTCCCGGCTGCTGCTGGTGGGCGAGGCGCAGGCGTTCTACTTCCGGCGGGGGACGGTCTATGCCACGGCCTTCGACGCGAATCCGCTGGCGGTGGCCGCCGCGGGCAACGCCGCGCCCCGCGCCGTCTACGATGCGCTTCGCCGGCGCGGCATCACGCACGTGTGGGTCAACTGGCGAGAGGTGCTGCGCCTGGCGCGGTCGTACGGCTATCCGGCGGTGCTCAGCCGGGACGTCCTTGCTGCCGCCGACGGCGCCCGCCCGCCGCGGATCGGCGCGCTCGAGCGGCTTCGCGAGCGCGGGCTGATCGTCGGTGCGGAGGACGTGCCCGTTCCCGGGCGCGAGCCGCCCGCCACGCAGGCCACCGCACCGGCGCGGCCGCAGGCGGACGCCGCCGATTGGCCGTTGGTGACGCTTTACACGCTCGCCCCGGGCGCGGAGATTCCGCCGGCCGGCGGGAGCGGCGCGGGTTCCGATGGCACCGACTAGGCGGTACAATCACCGGACGATGGACCTCAGGCGGGAACCAAGGTTGCTGCTGGCTCTCCTGGCGTGCCTGGGCGCGGGGGGCTGCCACCTGTGGCGGACCGGCCCCGAGGCCGACCTCGACGCCTGGGTCGCCAACGACATGGTCGCCCTCACCGAGCACACGCCGCGCCGGCGCGACGTGCTGATCTGCGACGCCGCCGGGACGACCGTCACGCTGGACGCCGCCGCCAACGAGACCGTCAGCTTCCAGGTCGTCGTCGACGTCCGGTCGGGCGAGCCCGCCCCGCTCACGGTCGCCTGGAGCGCCCTCGCCGCCGGACGGGACACCATCGACGCCTCGAACATCACGGCCTTCCGGGGCTGGCCCGTCCGCGTCACGCACTACCCGCCGTGGTACCTCCGCCTGGTGGACGAGGCGCCGCGCCCGACGGGCTTCTACGACGCCCTCGTGCCCCTGGCCGCTCCGCGTCTCGGGCAGCCGTTCGGCCTCAAGGCCGGCGAGCGGCTCGCCCTGTGGGTGGACGTCCACGTGCCGCGCACCGCCCGCGCCGGGCGGTACACCGGTCGGCTGGCGGTCCGGTCGGGCGAGGAGGAAGCGTGGTCGATCGCGCTGGCGGTGAACGTGTACGACTTCGTCCTGCCGGACGCCCGTCCGATCGCGGCGGTGGGCGGGTTCGACCACCAGGCGCTGTTCGCCGGCCTGATCCGCCACGAAGGCCAGCCCTACGTGCCCACGCACCTGGACCGCCGCAACCCCGTCGTCCGGCGGGGGCTGACGGCCCTGCGCCACCTGATGACGCTCGCCCATCGGCACCGCATCGACCTGTTCGACCAGCGGATCCGCCCCCTGCTGAAGCGGGACATGTTCGGCAAGGTCCACCTCGACTGGGACGACTACGATGCCATCGTGCTGCCATACCTGGAGGGGACGGCCTTCGAGGACCGCCTCGGCGTGCCGGCCTGGCCGGTGCCGTTGACGGAGACCTGGCCCGACCCGG
Source organism: uncultured Planctomycetaceae bacterium (assembly GCA_964564965.1). GTDB lineage: Bacteria > Planctomycetota > Phycisphaerae > SM23-33 > SM23-33 > CAZMDT01. The sequence goes on from CAZMDT010000070.1 coordinate 8,697, forward strand.
CCCATTACGGTGGCCGGCACAGCGACGCTTACGCCACGACGGTCGGGGGGCTGCTGGTTGAGTGCCGCCGGCACTTCGCCGGGTCGCTGGAGTCGGCGGAGCGGATGTTCATCTGGCCGTACCGGGGGGAGATCGCCGCGGGCGCCTATGAGCCGTTCGCCCGCCTCGCCCGGATCGCCCGGGCCGCCGACCGCGACACGCCCATTCTCTGCCAGCTTCCGCAGGAGCCGCCGAAGCTCACCGGCTGGCGCGTCCCCGAGGACATGAAGGCGCTGGTGGACATCGCCGCGCCGCGGGCGGAGTGGTTCGACCCTCTCGCGGCCCGGCTGGCGCCGCGCCCGGAGCACCGGCTGGTGGGCGTCTGGCTGTCGCCGGGGACGCCGCCGTACCTGCCGAGCCTCGGCGTCATCGCCACCCCTGCCGACGTCCGCGCCATTCCCTGGTTCGCCGCCAAGTACCACTGTACCGGCCTGTTCCTGCCCGAGGTGCTCCACTGGGGCCCGGAGCCGTTCGAGCCGACCGCCTCCGCGCAGACCCGCCTGTTCTACCCGGGCACCATCGCGGGCCTGGAGGAGGCGCTGCCGTCGGTCCGGCTGAAGCGGCTGCGGCGGGGGCTTCAGGACATCATGTATCTGTGGGTGCTCCAGCAGCGGCAGCGCTCGGAGGTGGCGCGGACCGTCACCGATGCCATGGCCCGCTACGCCGGGCTGAACGCCGCGGGCGACCACTACCTGGACCCGCGCCTCGACGGCTGGGTGCAGGACCCCGCCGCGTGGGACCAGGCGCGGCGCCTCCTGGCGGCGGAGATTCTCGACGTGGTGCACCCCTCGCCCGCTTCGACCGCCCGGGTGCTCGAGCAGCGCCTCGCCTGGCGGCAGTTCGACGAGGCCACCCACCGTGTCCGCGTGGAGCAGGTCCGCACGCGCGTCGCCCCCGTCCGCAACGAGGCCGGGCAGGCGGACCTGCTGGAGATGACCGTCCTGCTCGACCTCTACAACGAGCACAGCCGGACCGTCGACGTGCTCGCGCGCATCGAGGCCCTGCCCGAGGGCTGGACCGCCGTCCGCGCGATGGCGACGCTGGCGCCGTTCCGGGCCGGCGGGCGGGCCGTCCTCGAGCTCACCGCTCGCGGCACCCACGTGCCCGGCACCGCCGCCGGAAAGCTGACCGTGCCCGTCAGCCTCACCACCAACCGCGAGCGCCGCCAGGCGATCGACGCCGCCGTTCCCTTCCTCATCGCCGAGGCAACCGGCTCCCCGCCCGTCATCGACGGGCGCCTCGACGACTGGCCCATGCGCGTCGGCAACGTCGCCGGGGCCTTCAAGCTCGTCGGACGCCGCGGGCGCACCGGCGAGGGGCTCGCGCAGCGCCAGACCCTCACCTTCGCCCTGCGCGACGACAAGAACCTCTATCTCGCGTTCCGCTGTGAGGAGCCGGACCTGCTCGCCGTCGTCGCGCAGCCGAGCAACATCATCCACTACGAGCAACTGATGGCCTGCGGGGAGGACCTCGTGGAGGTGGTGCTCGACCCCGGCGCCGACGCGGCCGGCCCCGGGAACCTGTACCACGCCATCGTGAAGGCGAACGGCGTGCTGCTGACGGAGCGCGGCGTGCACACGGACCCGCCGCTGGGGCAGGCGGGCCCGTGGCCGGTGGCGGCGGCGGTTGCCGTCGGGCGCCAAGAGGACGCCTGGGTCGTCGAGATGGCCATTCCGCTCGCCTCGTTCGGCGAGGAGGCCAAGGCGCGGTTCTGGGGCGCGAACTTCACCCGGTTCGCCACGCAGGGCGCGGAGGCCTCGAGCTGGTCGGGCGCGCCGCGCTACTTCTACGACCCGCGCAACCTCGGTACGATGTTCCTGCCGGCCGTGGCGGCGGACTGAGGCCGCCCGGAAGGAGACGACCCTTGGGAAGCAAATTCGGCTGGCTGCTGGCGGGGCTGCTCGTGCTCGTCCTGGCGATCTTCCTCATCGTCCGCCTGGCGTTTCCCTGGCCTTCCGACCCGGACAGGACGCGGCAGGCGGACATGCTGAAGCTGCGGGACATCCACGCCTGGCCGGGGGCGGTCGGCGGGCCGGCGCCGGGCGGCAGCGGCGACGCCGCGGGCGAGTACGCTCAGGCGGCCGGCATCTGGCTCGCCAACCAGCAGGAGATCACCGAGGTGCGCCGCCGCATCATCCGCGGCGATCAGACCGACGCCGGCGCCCTTCCGCCGAACGTGCTCGACGTGCTCCAGCAGATCTACCAGATCGTGGAGCGGGGCGGGCACAAGGGGCAGGCCTCCGTCGCCCGCCAGCACGTGCGGGACGTGAGCCTCGACCCCGTGTTCCGACCCGCCCGGACCTACAAGGGCGTTTACGAGGCCCTCCAGCTCCTCTGCGAGCACTACTTCAGCAAGGGCAACTACGACCAGGCCGAGCAGGTCATGCGCGCGATCCTCCGCTTCGGCTGGCACCTCATGAAGGAGCGCGGGCACGTCAGCATCGTGATGGTCGGCGTGGAGATTCAGAAGCAGGCGCTCGGCCCGGCCTGGCGCCTCTACAGCCCGGACTTCAGCTCCCCGAAGGTCAACGCCGCCGCCATCGAGGAGGCGAAGGCCTTCAACAAGGCGCTGGGGGACATCAGCGGCCTGTACGCGCTGAAGCTGGAGATCGTGCACTCGCAGACGCCGCACCCGGGCGACATCTTCAACCTCGCCGAGAACGACGAGGACCATGCCTGGCGCGTCCAGGCGACGCTGGCGCTGGGGCTGGTGAAGTTCTCCGCCGGGCGGCGCGGCGACCGGAAGTACGCCAACAAGCTCATCGAGCGGTTCGTTAACTCCGACGACCCCCTCATCGCCGCCGCCGCCAAAGCCGCCCAGGGCTTCACCCGGGAGGACTTCGACGCCTACCGCCCGCCCTACGTGACCTCGGACATGACCTGGCCCCCGGGCACCGACGACCGGTAACCCCGTGATCGCACGCGCGGACAAGCTCACGGCGCGGGTGGCGGTCGAGCCGGTGGCCCTGGACCGCCCGCCGGGGGCGCTGCTGGATGCCCTCGCCGC
>CAZMDT010000071.1:0-5982 GCA_964564965.1 uncultured Planctomycetaceae bacterium
CCGATCAGCTTGTAAACGTGTGCGGCCTCAAAGGGGATGTCGTATAGCGACTTGGAAACGGACATGGCCAATTGCCCAAACACCCTCGCGCCAATCGCAAGCAGGAGCCACCAGTAGAACGCATAGCCGTTCCGGCGGTATTCGCGAACGCTGATGACAAAGGCCGCGAGGAACACAATCCCGGCCAACAGGTCCACCGGGCGGGAAATGAACCACTCGGGATGAACGAACCGCGGCAACGGCAGCAGGAAAGCCACCATCGTCATGGCCAACACGGCCAATACGGTGATCCCCGACACCCAGACCGTTTCTCGCCTCGGAGACTTACTGGCGCCGAACAACCGGCAGGCGAACGGGGCCAGCACCAGCAGCGCCCCGCACAGGAGCCGCCCGGTAACGTAGGTTCCGGGCATGAAGCGAGACAGCGAATCGACGCTGATCCAACGCAGGCCGGCCCTCGAGAATGTGCCGTGAGCGAAATCCTCGGCGCCATTGACAAGAAAGGCCAGGCCGATGAACAGGTGCAGCCGGTTGCCCAGGACGTGGAACCGCGAGACCATCGCCAGGCCCGCGACGATCGCAAGCAGGGCCCCGACCCACTCAATCGTCCCGTGGCTCTCGCTGGTCCCAGTGTGGTTCAGCATCGCCAGCAGTGGATAGATCGTCAAGAGCAGGCCCAACCACACTGCCGCATAGATGAGCCCCTTGCGCCTCTGAACGGGCGAACCTGCGCACAACTCCAACTCTTCCAGCTTGGGCCCGTGCATCTGCTGCTGTTCGGTGTGACCAGACTCTGTCGCAATTGCCGGGTTCATGCGACCTCCTGGCGGGCGGGCGCCGCTTTCCCGGGCAGGAACAGCGCCTCACGATGCGAGTGACACCATGCGGCCGCAACGGCCGCGAGCTTTGGGTCGAACTGGGTCCCGGCCCATCGCGTCAGTTCGGCGAGCATCTTCTCGACCGAGTACGACTTCTTGTACGTCCGCTCCATCAGCATCGCGTCGATGCAGTCGGCAACCTGGATGATCCGGGCGCCCAACGGGGTCTCTTCGCCGGTCAGGCCGTCCGGATATCCCTGACCGTCCCATCGTTCGTGGTGGTGCCTGACGAAGATGGACTCGTCCTTGAACAGACCGATGGTCCCCAGGATCTCGGCGCCCAGGGCGGGGTGACCGCGGATGTGCTGGAATTCCTCTTCCGTCAGGGGACCGGGCTTTGTCAGGACATGGTCAGGGACGCCGATCTTGCCGACGTCGTGCAGGAGGGCGGCGACGTGGATGCGTTCGATCAGCCGGGGCGGCAGGTCCAGGGCCTTGGCGATGGACTTGGCATAGTGAGCGACCTGTTCACTGTGCCGGCGGGTGTAGGCATCCTTGGCCTCGACGGCCCGGACCAGTGCGAGCACGCTGTCCAGGGAGGCCCGGGCAGCTTGGTCTTCGGACTCCATCGCGTCGGCGGCGCGCAGGGCCAAGGCGGAGAACTGCGCCCTATCGTGAAGTGCCCTTGAGACGACCGAAAGCAGCTCGCCGGCCCTGAACGGCTTCTTCACGTAGTCGAACGCCCCCAGGAAGAGCGCCTGAGCGACACGGTCGCGCGTGCCGTGTGCCGTGATCAGCACCACGCGGCAGTCGGGGGCCTTTCGCTTGGCGCAGACGAGCACGTCCAGGCCGCTCAGCCGAGGCATGGAGATGTCGGCGACGATCAGGTCAAACGCATCTCCGTCGAGCAACTCGATCGCCTGCTCCGGCTCGGAAGCGACCGTGCAGTTGTACCCCTGGTGGCGGAGTTCGTCCTGAATGAGGGCGCATACCGCCGGCTCGTCGTCCACGACCAAGACTCGATAGGGACCGCTTGCCATGAGACCGCACCCTCTGGCGGCCCCGACCCGATATCAGGCATCGGCACGAAGAGGACGGCCCTGAAACTACAGCAACTGAAAGAATTGCCAAAGATGCCAAAGTTCACAAAGGCTTCCGCCTGTTCTTGCCGATGAGAATTCTGTGATCGGTAGCGTGGACATGGAGAGCCTTGCGAGGAGGGAATCGATGAAAGGGCCGTTCACGACATCCGCAGTGGCGCGAATGCTTGGCGTTGCGGTGCAAGCGGGCGTGCTACTGAAGCATGTGACGACAGCCTTGGCTGGCCGCAGGCGGTGACACGTGAAGAGCGCCAAGAGCGAACAGGCGCACGGGCAGTCGCAGAAAAACACCCCCGACCCTAAAGTCCAGCGAATGCTCGGTCTCGTGTGGAGGCGTCGCGCCTGTTCGCTCTTGGCACTCAGGCCTCTTGGTCAGTATCGGCAGGAAATGCCCATGATCCGCAGGGAATCTGGGCGATCCTGCCCCCTGTTCGGAACGGCTGGGAGGGTGAATCGCGATGCGGATCGCCAGTTCCGGGCCCCAAGAGCCACGGAAGCCCAAGGTGATGGTCGATGCCATGAGGCCCTTGGCCTCGGCGTGGCTGATGAACGGCTCGATGATGCCGCTCTTGCCGCCGCCGACCTGGTACAGCGTCTTCCACGTTTCCCCGTCCTCGCTGTACTCGACGCCCGCGGCGGTGTCCTGCTGTGTGGCGATCTCGGCGTACTGCCCGCGGAACGCGAAGGCGCTGATCGGCTTGTCGAAGTGCAGCTTGTACGTCAGCACCGCGTTCTGCTCACCCGTGCAGGAGTGGAACTTGGCCGGCTGGTTGCCCTCGGCGTCGTACACGTTGCCGCGGACCTCGAAGTAGAGCGAGGGGTCCTTGCCGTAGGGCAGGTACACGTGCGTCCGGCCGGTCTTCGCGTCGTACTCCTGGTGCGGGCCGTAGGCGAACTTCGCCGCCGTCACCTGCGCCCACGAGCGATCGATCGTCTGCCCGAGCTTCACCTCGACGACGCCGTCGGCGGCTTGAGCCGCCGTCAGCGACAGGAGGACGCCGATCGCCAATGCGCCGGCGGCCTTGGCATGCTTCATCATCTGTGCCTCCCCCTCTCGACGCCCGCGCCCGGTGCGCCGGTTACCGTGAACCTGCGATTTCCTGTCGGCGCTGCGGCAGCCACCGGATGGCCACGGGCGAGCCGCCCACAGGCACGTCCGGGAGGACGAGGCGGCCGTTCTCCCGGCTCGGCCGGGCGGGGAGAGACTCACCCGTGTAGAGGTCGCACATCTCGATGCTCGCGAACTGCGGCGCCTCGTCCCAGACGATGGAGCCGACGGGGTCGTTGTACTCGCCGCTGATGCGTCCGGCCCGCCAGACGAAGCTGACCCACGCGTCGCCGGCGAGGAACCAGTGGGCCTGCGGGCCGGTGATCCGCAGGTGCGGCTCGACGGGCGGCTGCTGCCACTGGTCGGCGTTGCAGGGCAGCGGGTGGATCGTCACGTCCAGCCGGGCGGGCGCGGCGGGAAGGTGCTCCCACGCCGGGGCGAGCACCTGCGAGACGCGCCGCAGCGCGTGCCAGGCAGGCTTCGGCTCGTAGCCGCGATGCTCGTGACGCACCAGGCCGAAGTTGTCCTCCGCCTCGTAGCGGTCCAGCCCGTCGTTCATGAAGTCGTACACGCACAGCACCTCCACGCCGGCGGCGAGCGCCAGGACCAGCCCGCGGGCGAGGTACTTGGCCTGGGCTTCTTCGGTGTACCCGGCGGCGTTGGCGCCCTTGCGGCTGTGGTCGTAGGTGGAGTAGCCGTACTCGGTGGCGTAGGTGGTCAGCTCGCGTCCGAGGTACTGGCGGCAGTGCTCACGGAGGCAGCGCCACAGGGAGAGGTGGCTGTGGTCGTCGTCGGCGACGGACAGGCCGTCGCGCCGCTCGATCTGCGGGCCGCCCCAGACAGCGGTCTCGGGCGGGAAGCGGTTGGGGTACGGGTGAACGCCAACCGCGTCCACGTGCTCCAGCGACTCCGGATACCGCATGGCCATGTGGAAGAACTGCGGCTCGCCGGGGCTGATCATCACCGGCAGGTCGGGCCTCTCCTGTCTGATCGCCTCGGCCGACAGGCTGACCAGCTCGGCGAACTTCTCCAGCCAGAGGCACGGCTCGGCCCCGCTCCAACTGCCCCCGTAATGCCGCATGAACTGGAAGTTGGTGGGCTCGTTCCAGATCTCGAAGGCCTCGATGTTGAACCGCCCGGGCAGCGTCCGGGCCATGAACCGCGCGTAGCGGGCGAAGGCCCGGGGGTCCATCGGGTTGTCGTAGATGGGGTTGCCCAGGGCCAGGACGGGGATGACGCTCAGCCCGGCGTCGGTCGCCTGGCCCAGCCAGTCGGCCTCGACCTCCGGCAGCTCGTACCGCCCCCTGGCCGGCTCGACGCGGTGCCACAGGCCCGCCTCCTGGCGCAGCGTGCTCGCGCCCATCTGCCGCACGAGCGGCAGCAGGCGCTCCACCTTCCAGCCCCGGTCGCGCCGCTCGAAGTGGGTGCACAGTCCGAGGCCCCGCAGCGGGGCCGGCAGGGGATCAGCCATGGTCGCGTCCTTGTCCTTCTTATCGCCTCAGCGGCCGCGCGGGCCGCCGCTACGGGAACAGCGTGCCGTCCGCTTCCTTCCACACGCGGATGCCGCCGAAGTCCGGATCGTCCCGGCGCTTGTTGCTCTCCACGCCGAGCAGGCGGGGGCCCGGGCAGATTCACGGGCCCGATGCTGCGCCGGAGCCCATTGCTCCGGGGCGCAGTTCCCAGATGCCCCTCTGAGGCGCCTCAGACCGGGGGCGGATGGTACAGGTTCACGTACGTGCCGTCGTACTCCCAGTACGTGTCGATGCCGTGATTGCCGAGTTCGGGAGCGTGGTTGTAGTTGTTCACGTCGAGCAGACGGATCGGCGTGCACGACTCGGCATGCGCGTCGGCGAAGGCGCCGTTGGCGAAGTCCACGTGCGCCATCCATACGTTCTGGCGCTGCCCCCCGCTGTTGAACCACCGCGAGGGCTGGAAGGCCTTACCGCCCTTGAAGGGGGGCAGCTTGAGCTGCTGATCGCCGCCTACGTTCAGCGCCGAGTCCATCAGCATGGCGTAGTTGTCCGGCTGCGGAACGTCCCCCAGGCGGATGCCGTTGAACGTGTAGTCCGGATGCGGATGCGTGGAAAACTCCCCCTGCGTCTCGCTGTCGGCCATGACCATCGCGTAGTAAGGCCGCGTGATCTTGGGGCAGTGGAAGTCGGGGTCGTTGATCAGATCGTACTTCTCCGGGGGGTACATGGTGTACCAGTAGTCGAGCGAGTACTGCCCGTCGGGCGCCCTGCCCGAGCTGGCGCCCTGCGGAGCGACGCCGTCGTAGTCCTCGGCGTAGAGCTGGACGGACGCGGCTCCGTGGTGCAGGTTGCTCAGGCAGATGGCCACGCGCGCCAGCTCGCGGGCGCGTTCCAGCGTCGGCATCAGGATGGTCACCAGCAGGGCGATGACCGCGATCACCACCAGCAGTTCGATGAGGGTGAAGCCATGCCCGGCCGGCGCGCCCGCAACTGCCGGTCTGCGGGGGCGGCATTCCCGGCCCCCGCGGGCGGTCACCATGATGCCGACGGTCATATGCATCTCGCTGCCCGCGCGGCGCCGGACGCCGAGGCCGCGTCGCCCAGCGTTGCATCTGGGCGTCTATCCGGCTCTCGCGCAGAGCCGGCGTCGGAGGGCCGGCGCCAGCCCGCCGAGGGCCAGCACCAGCATCGCCAGCGTCGCCGGCTCCGGGATCACCGCCGGCGCCGTGTAGGACACCTGGAGCGCGTCGGGCGTGCCGCTCTGGTCGGTGTCCACGAACGCAAACGCCCACTCGCTGGTGTCAACGCCCGGGGCGAGGGCCAGCCCGTTGTCGGTCAGCGAGCCGGTCCACGTCACCAGCGTCCAGGTGCCCGACGCGGGCGTGGCGCCGCCATCGAACTCCAGATCCAGCAGCGCCCCGTCGGCGAACACGGCGTTGCTGCCGGTCGCGTTGCTCGCCGTGACCTTGCGCATCTTGGTCGGGTCGTCGATGGCATCCTGGTCGATGATCGCCTTCAGCGTGCCGGCGGCGCCCAGGACAAAG
>CAZMDT010000071.1:5992-11629 GCA_964564965.1 uncultured Planctomycetaceae bacterium
CCGTTGTTTCCCCGGGTGGCGTCAACGTCCGTGCCCGCGCCGGTCCTGCTGCCGTCGAGGACGAGCAGCCCGGTGCCGCCGTTCTCGCCCACGAAGAACTGCTTGTTGATGAAGATGTCGGCGGCGTCGGAGACGTTCATCGTGCCGTCGCCGGTGGCGCCCTCGCCGACCGACACGCTCTGGTCGAGCGTCACCGTCCCGCCGCTGACGTTGAACGTGCCCGTGCCGGCGTTGCCCACCAATAGCGTCTTGTTGCCGGCGCTCATGTGGAACGTGCCGGCGGAGATGCTGAACACGCCCGTGTCGCTGGCGCCCTGCCCGATCGCGCAGTCAGCCGCCAACGTCAGCGACCCGCCGCTCTGGCTGAGATAGCCGGCGCCCGAGGACCCGACGAACAGCTTCTGGATCGTGTCGTTGTACGTGGTGATCGTCACCGGGGAGCCGGGGCTGCTGTTGGAGCCCAGGTCGACGTTGCAGCTATCGCCCACAAGCGTGTTCGACGGGACCGTGTCGAGGTCCCAGTTCAGGGCCGTCTCCCACGCGCCCCCCGTTCCGCCGTTGCCGTCGAAGGTGAAGAACGTCACCCCGCTGGCCGGCGCAGCCATCAAGGCGGCCAGAAGCGCTGCCCCCACCAGTCCTGCCAGTCTCGTGCCTCTCTTGTTGTCGCGCATCTTCATGCTCCTTTAGGTCTAAGGCCTTCCTGTCTGCCGGTCGCTACGTTCGCCCGGCCTTGGATCGTAATATGGCTCTTGGCCGCCCTGTGTTCAGGCCGGCTGCCTTCTCTGCGGCATAGTGTCCTGCTCGCGGCCCGGCCTCGCCGCGGGGGCCGGTCGACTCGCCCCGGAACAGCTCCACCGTGGCCAGCTGGACCAGCAGCGGGCCCTCCCACCGGCCCGTGCCCGCGGCCAGCCAGCGCATGCAGAGTTCGACGTATCCGTCCAGCGGGGGCGTGCACACGGCCGTCAGCGACGGCGTCATGAACCGCGTCAGCTCCGAGTTCTCCATCACCGCGACGGACGCGTCCTTCCCGACGGTGATCCCATGGTCGTACATCGCGCGGACGGCGCCGTTGGCGGCCGGCACGGTCGTGCACACCAAGGCCGTGGCGCTGAACTCGTCCGCGTCCAGCAGGCCGTTCATCACGTCGTAGGCCTTCAAGGTCGGCTCGGCGTAGGAGCGGACGGGCTGGTCGATGAGCCGTCCCTTGACGTTGCGGAGGCGCGTCCAGAGGCCCCACTGCTCGATGCGGCCGTTGATCTCGCCGTCGCGCGGCTGGACGTTGAGGCAGTCGATGTGGCGATGGCCGAGGTCGTAGAGATGGTCGCCCACCAGGCGGACGAAGGCGGGCGGCAGGACCTGCACGGAGGGCACGCCGGCGTGGCTCAGGTCGCAGTCCAGCCCGATCACGTTCCGCCACTGGCGGAACTGCTCCAGGACGCGCGGGGGAATCTGCTCGCTGCTGGGGACCAGCAGCACGCCGTCGAAGGCCCGCAGCGACCGCGCGATGACCGGATCGTCCCAGTGGACGTAGTTGACGCAGCGGACCGACGCCTCGCACCCGGCCGCCACGCGCTCCACGGCGCAGGTCCACTTCTCGTACTGGCTGGACGCATGGGCCGGTGTCAGCAGGCCGAGGCGCACGCGCCCGGGCAAGCGCTCCGAACGATGGTTGACCTTCAGGCGTCCTCCCGGGCGGCGAACCACCAGGCCCTTGTCGATCACCTCCAGCAACGCCCGCCGGGCGGTCATGCGGGAGACTCCGACCTCGTCGGCGAATTCCTGCTCCGTCGGCAGGGGGCGGATGGCATAGTCGCCCTTGCAGATGCGCTTCTCAAGAATGGCGGCGAAGCGCGCGTACTTGGCAGCTTCGTCTTGCATTTGTCCCGCGACGGTCGTACACGTGATGGATTGAGTATACAAGAATTGTTCGCTGCGTCAAGCAAAAAGACCCCGGCTGTCTCCGATTTCCCGGCGGACCACCGAGAGGAACGTATCCCCGGCTGTGACCTTGAGTAACCACATCGGCGGCAGCCTGGTCGCCGGATGCCGCCCCGGCCGTCAGTGCTCCCACCGAGCGGTGCACCGAACGAGCGGCGTGCATCAGGCAATGCCGTGCCGCCCGGCAGTTCCGGAGCTGCCGGGTCGGCGCTGACGCGCCCGCAGCTGTCTTCTCTTGATGTCGGCCGGCGCCGGGCCACGCTGCCCCGAACCGTGCACGAAGCGCCGCCTGGCGAGGGCGGCCATGAAGCTGGGCCGGGACCTCCTGCGCCAGTGCGGCACGCTCTTCAGCCCCGATACGCTGCTCAAGTGGCATCGCTGACTGGTCGCCCGCAAGTACGACGGCTTACAGGCCGCAGCTGACCTGGTTGTTCGGCGTCCTCATAGCCCGGAGGTCGTGGGCGTTCGGCGAGGGGGCGAGGTGCCTCAGAGGTCCTCGAGCCGGATGGGGCGGCGCTGCCGGGCAGAGCGGATGGCGGCGAACGCCACGCGCGTGGCGGCCACGGCGTCCTCGATGCCGCACACCTCCCCGCCCTCGCCGAGGATCTGGTCAATGAAGCGCTCGATATGCCGCGTGTGCCCCTTGTCGGGTGCGCCGCTCAGCACCCGCGTCGGCTCGCCCGAAGCGACGGCATCCTCACACGCCCGGCGGCGCTTCGCCAGCCAGCCCGACAGCCCGCCCTCGGCGCCGACCTCCGGGAAGCGATCGCCGACGAGCGGATAGACGGTCCGCGGCGGGGCGCCGACGATGCCCGCCGTGCGGACCTCCACCATGTGGTCCACCACGACGATCCCCCCGTTGCCCATCATCTCGTACAACTCCTTCGGATAGCCGAACGTGCCGTTGGCGCACATGGTGATGGTCGCCAGCTCGCCGGTGCGGTACCGGATGATGACGGCATGGTTGAGCATGCCCGTCTCGAGGGCGACGACCTCCTCCGGCTCGGCGGCCAGGAACCAGTTGCACAGGTCCGTGAAGTGCGTCATCTCGAACAGCATCGGGCCGTAGGGGGCCTGCTCGGGGTCGAACACCCAGCCCTTCCAGGAATACCAGTCGTCGTTGATGCGGACGGCCATGCCGGCCCGGCCGTCCTCGGGCAGCTTCGGGCGGTTCGCCCCTTCGCGATCCCATCGCCACGGGCAGGGCTCGGGGCGGGCCATGTGGGCGCGGAAGATGGCGTGGGTGTCCTGCATGGCGGGGCTGGAACGGCGGTTGTGGCCGACGCAGAAGGGGATGCCGGAGCGGCTGACGACGCGCCGTATCTCATACATCTCGTCCAGGCTGCGCGCGAGGGGCTTCTCGACGTAGACGCCCTTGCCGAGCGCCGCGGCCTGTTCGATGACGGGCAGGCGAAGCTTCTCGGTGGTGGCGAGGCAGATCGCGTGAACATCGTCGGCGGCGAGGGTCTCCTGCCAACTGCGGCTCGTCCGGACGGGGCGGGCGTGGCGGCAGGCGGCGAGCGCCTCATCGGAGATGTCGCAGCAGACCTGGAGCACCGCGCGTTCGCTGGCGGCCAGCGCCGGGATGTGCGTGCCGCGCGCCAGTGCGCCGCAGCCGATGACCGCGAAACGGACCGGCGGCTTCCCGGGGCGGGCGGCATCCGTCCGGCTATCCATGGCATGGCTCCTTGGCTTCGCCTGTCATCCGCTGAGCCAGGCGTCGCGGCCGGCGGCGACGAAGTCGTCGTCGTTCAGGTGCGGATAGGCGGCGTAGACGCGGTCGATCTGCTCTCGCTGGCCCGGGCCGAGATGCTCCTCGGGATCGAGGCACCACGTGCCCGCCAGCAGCCCCTGCCGCCGCAGGACCTCGTGCACGCCGGCGATGACGCCCGCGAAGCCGTTGGCCGCGTCGAAGATCGCGGCGTTGGCGTCGGTGACCTCCGCGTTGAGCCGCAGCAGGTCCATCGGCACCGGCCCGCCGGTCCGCGCGACCTCGCGGCAGCGGTGCAACTGCTCGACCGCCCGGCGGGTCCAGACCGCCCAGTGTCCGAGCAGGCCGCCGACGATCCGCCGCGTGACGGTCCGGCCGCGCCGCCGGAACGTGAACGGCGTGAGCAGGTCGGCGAGGACGTTGTCGTCGTTGCCGGTGTACAGGGCGATGTCATCGCGTCCGGCCTCGACGACCGCGCGGACCACCTCGAGCGTGCCGTAGCGGCTGAACGGGGCGATCTTGATCGCGCGCACGGACTCCAGCTCGGCGAACCGGCGCCAGAACCCGCCGGACAGCACGCGCCCCCCGACCGCCGGCTGGAGATAGAAACCGACCAGCGGAATGACGCCGCCGACCTGCCGGGCATGCTCCAGCAGCGAGGCCTCACCGTCGCCGCCGAGGTCTCGGAAGCTGAGCAGGCCGGCATGGTATCCCAGGTCGCGGAGGGTCTCCGCTTCGCGCACGGCCTGGTCGGTTCGGCCGCAGACGCCCCCGATGCGCATCAGCGGGCACGGGCGGGTCGCGTCCGCGCGGTCCATCTCCTCACGGGCGATCCGGAGGACGGGCTCGAGCAGGCCGACGGCGGGGTCGCGAATGGCGAACTGCGTGGTGTGCACGCCCACCGCCAAACCGCCGGCGCCCGCGGCGAGGTAATAGCGCGACATCGCCCGCTGGCGGCGCTCGTCGAGGCGGCGGCGGGCGTCGAGCGCCAGCGGATGGGCGGGGATGACCATCCCGGCGTTGAAGGCGGCCCACGCCGCGGACTGCCTCGTGGCGGCCGGCATCAGAAGTTGCCCTCGCGATTCTCGAAATGCGTGGACTTGCCGAGCAGCTCGCCGCCCTCGCCGACCCAGCGTGCCGTCCGCTCGATGACGGCCTCGATGGGCGTGGCGGGTCGGCCGAAAAGCCCGCAGCACCGCTGCGAGTTGCTCAGCAGCGCATCGTCGGACTCGGCGTTGACGAACCGGACCGGGCGGCCCATCAGCTCGCCCAGGCGCCGGCTCACGCGGCGGACGCGCAGCGTCTCGGGGCCGGTCACGTTGAGCACAAACGGCGGACTGGCCGCGTGGGCCAGCGACGCCAGGGCGACGGCGCTGGCGTCGGCCTGCCAGATGGCGTTGAACGCCCCCATCGACACGTCGATGGGCCGCCCCTGGCGGATCCGCTCGGCGAGGTCGATCAGCACGCCGTACCGCAGCTCAACGGCATAGTTGAGGCGGACGATCGCCACGGGGGTGTGCTGCTCGCGGCTGAAGTGCTCGAAGATCCGCTCTCGGCCGAGGCAACTGAGGGCGTACTCGCCCACGGGGTTCAGGGGGTCGGTCTCCACGGAGCCGCCGCGGTCGATGGGCGCCAATCCGTAGACGTTTCCGGTGGAGAAGACGGCGAGGCGGCTTCGGGGGAAGCGTCGGGCGACCAGGGCGGGCATGTGGGTGTTGAGTGCCCAGGTTCTGGCCTCGGCGCCGGTGGTGCCGAACTTCATGCCGGCCATGTAGATGATATTGGGCGCCTCGGGCAGGCGGGCCAGCTCCCGCTCGTCCAGCAGGTCGGCGCGCCGGGCGTCGACGGACCAGCCCGCCAGCCGGTCCATCACGCCCGTCTCGGAGAATCGTGACACGGCGATGACGCGGTCGCTCCGGCCGATGGCGTCCAGGGCGCGCCGCGCCATCCGCGCCAGCGTCGGCCCCATCTTGCCCCCGGCGCCGAGC
>CAZMDT010000072.1:0-1131 GCA_964564965.1 uncultured Planctomycetaceae bacterium
CTCGTTGTAGGCGCAGAAGACGGGGAAGGGCACCATCCGGCGGCTGTCGATCATACCGTAGGCGTTCTCGTGCCCCATCGTCAGCACGAACCAACTGAAGCCGATCGCGCCCCGCGCGCGGGCGAAGGCGATCTTCTTCGCCACGGCGTACGCCTGCTGGCGGCGACTGAACTGCGAGCCCGCCGCCGCGCCCGTCTCCGTGAACCACAGCGGCTTGTCCTGCTTCAGCCGGCTGCGCAACGCCTTCGCCGGGCCGTCGATCGCCTGGTGGAACCGCGCGAACGTCCCATGCTCGTGCAGGCAGAGGGCGTCGTAATGGTCCTGGGCATCGACGACCATCCGGCGCGCAAGATCGGGGTTCAGCTCGTGGCCGTGGTGGCCGAGCAAAGTGGCGATTCCGCCGCTGAGCACGAGGGCGTCCGGGTCGGCGGCCTTGACCTGCTCATGCGCCACCTTCAGCAGCTCGAGGTACTCCTCGGTGGTGCCCTGGTAGAAGCCCCGCAAATCGGGCTCGTTCCAGACCTCGTAGGCAATGACACCCCGGCCCTTGTTCTTCTCGGCGACGGCGGCGACGAAGCGGCGCCAGGCGTCGATCTGCGGCGGGGTGCGCGAGATCTGCCCCTGCGGGGCGCCGGCCTCTTTGAGCCGGTCGGCGTATTCCTTGCGCCCGGCCCAGGCGGGCGTGAAGCTCAGGCCGTACTGGCAGGTGAGCCCGTGCTTCTTCAGCAGCTCGAGAATCGCCAGGTGCGTGTCCCACTGGAACTGCTCCGGCCCATCGGGCTGAATGCCCGGCCAGGTGACCCCGCTGCGGAGGTAGTCGGCGCCGATGAGCGCACACGCCTGCGCGATCCACTCATCCCTCTTGGGGTCCCTGATCCGCGCGTCGATGCCGAACCAGAACCCCTCGGCCGGGGGGTGCGGCCGAGCGCCCGCCGCGGCGATGTACGCCACCGACAGCCTGCCCTTCTCCGCCGTCTGGCCCCCGCCTACGATCAGCGCCGGCTCGACCTGCCACCAGCCGAAGCGGTCGAAGACCTTCCCGATCGGAAACTCGGCCTTCTCCTGCGGCTTCAGCGCAACGGCCTTGCGCGACCACGTCACGGCCGCGCCGTCGAAGTGGCGAAACGTCAG
>CAZMDT010000072.1:1141-8545 GCA_964564965.1 uncultured Planctomycetaceae bacterium
ATGGCGGGGTCCTGCAGTAAAAGGCGCAGGGCCGGCGGGATGACCTTGAAGGCGCCCTCACTTCCCGTCCGAACGATGGGCAGCGGCAGGTCGGTGCGGAGGGCGACGGTGATGTTCTCGACGGTGGCGGCCGCCTCGATGGCCTTCTCGTCATAGGCGTTGCGGGTGATGGTCGCGACCTGGACCGACGCGGGGGCCTCGTAATGCTCGGGGGCCATGAAGACCAGCCCCTCGAGCTTGGCCGGGGGGTCGACGCGCCCGCGCCCGGCGTCGCCGCCGCCATATCGCGTCTCCACCGTGGCGAGGTCGAGCTTCAGGCGCACGTCCTGCCAGCCCGCCCGCGCGGCGTCCAGCCGCACCGGCCACTGAAACACCTCCCCGTCGGCGTCGCGGATGCGGACCGCCATGAGCCTCAGGCCGCCGAAGCCCGCCGTGTTCACCGGAATCGACAGCTCCACGCCCTTCCCGAAGGCATACAGCGGCGGTCGGGCCAGCACGATGACCTCCATCAGCCGACGCGCCTTGTCCTTCCAGGTGAGCTGCTTCACCGGCACGGCGGCACCCGCCGGCGTGGCCATGGCCTGATGGAACTCATCGGCCCGGTGAACGCGGAGCGTCCGCCGCCCGGTCATCTCCAGCAGCACCACGGGCAGCAGTCCCTTGGCCGGGGGCACATCAATCGCCGTGACGCCGGCGGCGGCCTCGGGGGCAGGACGGGCCGGGGCTGCCGGGCCCTTCTTCGCCGGTGCGGGTGCGGATGCCGGTGCGGGCGCCGGCGCCTTCACCTCGCCCCCCTCGGTGCTGCTGAGGAACAGGTGCACTTCCTCCCCGGGCCGCTCGAAGGTGATCGCCGCCATTCCGTACAGGCTGAGCGGGGCATCCATCTTGCCGTCACGGCTGCTCCCGTAGTTCGCCTCGGCGCGGGAGGCCTCCAGCGTGTACGTCAGCTTCTGCCACCCGGCGGCGGTCTTGTCGAGCTTCCGGCCAAACTGGAAGATCTCGCCCTTGGCGTCGATGACGCGCAGGGCCGCCGCCTTCACCTTCCCGGCCGGGGCGGACCGGACGTAGACGGTGACGAGGGAGCCGGGCTCCAGGCCCTTCAGCGCCGGGCGCTCGGCGAAGACCACCTCGGCGAGGGGCTCGGCGCCCTTGCCCCAGGTGACGACCAGCGCCTGGCCGCCAGCGCCGTTGTCGGCGTAGCGGGCAGCCTGGCCACGCTTGTCTCCCCGCCACACACTCGCCTTGGCGCCTTCCGCGAGCGGCGCCAGACCGTCCCCGCGAACGCAGGACGCGGCAGCCCATGGCACCAGGCAGGCCAAGAACGTCGGGACGATGCGGCTGTTCTTGCTCATCCAAGGTGACCTTTCAGGGCGATGGGGCATGTCACAAGTCACGGATGCCAGGGCAGGGCGCTTCCGGGAGACTCCCGCCCGTCCTCACGGGCTGACGAGCACGTCGTCTTTCCATTCCCCGTAATCCTCATCCCACCATATCTTGATGTCACGCTCCAGCAGGGCCGCCGGTCCCATGCTCTCGGCGTGCCCGTCCAGCGCCCATCCGTGGGTCCGGCCCTGGTGGCGCAGATGGGCCTTCTTGGTCCAGGGCAGGCCGCCCTTGGAGTACCACCGAGCGTTCTGCCGGGGATCTCCTCTGCTGGCGTTGGAGTCGATGAGCGGGACGAATGCGCCCGGCTCCTCGAAAGCGTCCAGATCGATATACACGTACCACGGCCCGTCTTCCGTCGGATGGTCTTCGGTGCGCTGCGTGCCGGGGGGGTACGATGCCCATCGCCAGCCGTAGACCTGCCATGCTCCGCTGTAGGCCTTCGGCGGATGCGACGGGCACAGCAGCATTTCGTTCTCCGCCACGTATCCAGTCTCGATGAGGAACTCGCTCCAGAACAGCCGGCCGATCCTGTCGTCCATGTGCCCGAACCAGCGGTCGTACTCGTCGGCATACTGGAGGACCGCCAGGCCGCAGTTGCGCTGGTTGCTGAGGCAGATCGCCGCGTACGCCAGCTCCTTTGCCTGCTGGAGCGAGGGCATGAGGATGGTGATCAGCAGCGCGATGATCGCGATGACGACAAGAAGCTCTATCAAGGTGAACGCGGCGCGATCGCCTCGATGAGTCCTGAGCCTGTCGAAGGGCTCGACCAAGGCAAGAGCGCTCCGTTCGGTGCGGCGCATCGCTCCGCTCCCGGCAGTCGGGTCGGACTGGATCCACATCCGT
This sequence comes from uncultured Planctomycetaceae bacterium, assembly GCA_964564965.1. Classification (GTDB taxonomy): domain Bacteria; phylum Planctomycetota; class Phycisphaerae; order SM23-33; family SM23-33; genus CAZMDT01. The sequence continues at coordinate 3,371 of CAZMDT010000072.1, forward strand.
GTCATGGAAAATCATAGCGTGCCGCCGCCGAAAGGACGATATCATTATGCGCCTATTCCTTATCATTATGCGCCGAGCCCCGCCGCCAGCGCTCCGGACGATAGTCAAGGGACGGCATCGGCACCTGGGGCCGCAAGGCCTCCGCGGACGCAAGACGCCGCCGCAACCGCGATGACTACGGGGCGAACAACTCGTCGCGGCGATATACCTGCTCCCAGGGGCGCCACTCGACGTGGGCGTCCGCGAAGAGGCAGTTGCCCCCCTCGTTGTGGCGGATGGGGTAGGGGTGATCGTACCACCACCACGGCTTGCCGCCGCCGATGTAGTAGTTGTGGACGGTGCCGTTCTGATTCTCGCCCACCATCCCTCCGCCCTGGCTGTCGCCCATGAGGATGAGTTTGTCCGGGCGGTTCAGCTCCGCCCACCTCCAGTAGTTCGTCGGCCAGGTCTTGCCCTGGTGTGACTCGTAGGTCGCGTCCTCGTTGTACGCCAACTGGTTGTTGTAGCCGATGCTCGCGATGAGGCAGACGCGGTGGGGCTTGCAGATGACGTGGCCCTCGAAGGTGTAGGTGCCCTTGAGGCCGGTTTCGCGCCACGGCTCCCCGAGCCACCACTCCGCCGAGGGACAGTCGAGCAGCTCCCACTCGTAGTCCATTTGGCGCAAGAGCTTGGGGACCCACTTCCCGTAGTACCAGGGCTCGTTGTTCTCGGGGTTGCTGCTGCCGCCCGCCTTCCGGCCGGTCGGGGGGAGAAAGTCGTTCGATTCCTGTCCGTACAGCAGGAGGTGGCTGAGGCAGTTGCGCAGGTTGCTCGCGCAGATCGTCTGCCGGGCCAGCTCCCTCGCCCGCTCCAGCGAGGGCATCAGGATCGTCAGCAGCAGGGCGATGATCGCGACGACGACCAGCAGCTCGATGAGCGTGAAAGCATGTAGGGACCACGCCGGCGCGGGCGCAAGCCCGGCCGACCCCGCGCGACTGGCCCCGCGATGTGCTCTGTCGGCCATCGGGCTTCCGCGCAATGCCAGGGCCGGCGCACCGGGCGCCGGCGCACCGGGGTCGTGGACGGGCTTCATGCTATGCTCGCCGCCTGCTGTTGCCGGAGGCCCGCCTCGGCGCCCGCGGCACCGCGGGCCATCCGCCCCCCCACGTGCCGGTCAGCGCCTCCGCCGTCGGAGGTAGCCGCCGAGCGCGCCACCCGCCATCATCACGGCCAGGGCGGAGACGGGCTCGGGAATGACGGGCGCGGCCTCGACCGTGCCGTGGACCTCGACGTCGTCCATCCCGACACGATCGCTGAAGTCCGTCATGTACCAGCGGATCTCGACCGGGTCGGTGACGGCGGTGACGCCGGAGATGCTCACGCTGCGCAGCAGCAGCGCCTGAGTGTTCGCGGTGCGGTCGATGTCGTAGGTGCCCGCGACGGTCTCGGACCCGCCGCCGATGACGAAACGGACCTCGCCTGTGAAGTTGCTGGGCGCGTTGCCCTTGCCCGTGTAGAACTCGACCTCCGTGATCGTCATCGTGGCGCCGGCGTTCGGCGTGAGGGTCAGGTGGAAGTAGTCAACGTCCTCGTCCATGTCCGCTCCCGCCATGTTCGAGCCGCTGGGAGAGGTGTTCCCGTTCTTCGGCTCGGAGGCGTCCACCGTCAGCGACGTGCCGACGACGCCGAAGTCGCCCGCCGTCACGTTGGCGTCCCAACTGGTCGCCGCCGGCGAGCTGCCGTCGGAGAACTCGTAGTTCGCGATGATAGTGACCGCGTTGGCGGCCTGCGCCGCTCCGAACACGACCAGCACCGCCATCGCCGCACCTACAACCGCCTTCCTTCTTTCCCAATGCGCTGTCATGGTCACAACCTCCTTACGTTGGTTCGGCGTTCAGGCCCCCGCCACGGGGCACCGGCGGCCCCTGTAATCGGCCTAGGTTCTGTCCTGAGTTCTCCTGCTATTTCTCTTGCTTTGCGCGCGCTTCAGCAAAGGCGGCGCAGGCGCGAGCGGACGACGCCCGCCCCTGCAAGAATGCCGATCAAGCCCAGCGACGCCGGCTCCGGGATCACGGCCTCCGGCGCCGGGGCGAAGGCTGCCAGCGAGTGGGCCACCGTCCCCTGGCTGCTTCCAGCCGACCAATCGTTGGTCACAAGCCCCGCGGAGGCCACTTCGCGCGTTCCCGCGGCGAAGCCCATGTCCGCGCCGGTGCCGGGGGGGTCGACGGCAAAGTCGGCCCGCTCGACGATGCCCGCCCCGGGCGTCCAGGAAGGCAGCGGGCTGTCGTCGCCCAGGGAGACGGCGTCCACGACCACGGCGCCGTCCGTGAGCGTGGTGATATCGGTCGAGATGCCGGAAGCCCCCTGCGCGTCGTTGTTGTTGGTCGCCTCGGGCGCCTGCTGCGCGGCGTTCTCGAGGATCATCGCTGCCATCGCCCCGCCGCCGAAGTCGCTGGCGAAGCTCGCCTCGATGTCCTGGGCCACACCCGTGGGGGGAGCGAGCAGGTACCAGATGTCCGTGGCGTTCGCCTGGGCCCGCTGTGACGCCGTCCCCCGTGCCCCGGCCGCCTGCGTCAGGGCGCTGCCCCCATACGACACGCCGGTCACCGCCGGATTGCCGCCCGCGTCCGTACCCACCAGCACGACCAGGACCTGGTCCGTTCCCGGTGAGGCCGTGTAGTTGCTCAGCGTCAGCGACGAACTGTTCTCCGCGCTGCTCGTCTGGACGTCCTTGATGCCGATGGATGCAGCCGAGACCGGCGCGCATACCCACGCAGTGGCGGCCAGCGCAATCACCATGACCCTTGCAGCCAACCTGTGCTCTGCCATTCCTGACCTCCGTTGATCTGGCGTCCTCTGTCCTGCTGCAACCGACCGCCCATTCGGCGGCTGCAACACGATACGGAGCCTCAACCGGCCCCACACACAACACAGTATTCTACCCCGTTTTCGCTGGCGATGTAACATCATTTCGCGCATATATGTAATCAGAATGCGTCATCACCGGGGTTCTGGAAGGCCCGGTGCGGGAGCCGCGCGTGCCCAAGGCCAGGCAGGTCCGAGTCCTCATCCCGGGATACACGGGTTTCGGCCGCGATGTGCTTCGCGGCGTGGTGCGTTACGTCCGCACACGCCACCCGCCGTGGCGCCTGTCGGTGGAGATGAACCCCTTCGCGGCCCGCGGCACCGACTGGACCCACGATGAGGGCACGATCGTCGCCGTACCCGACCGGGCCCTCGTGGGCTCGCTGGTCCGCGCCGGCCGGCCGCTGGTCAACTGCCTCGCCCACTACGAGCGCCTTGGCGTTCCCACCGTGCGCGCCCACGACGAGGCCACCGGGCGCCTGGCCGCCGAATACTTCCTCGAACGCGGCTTCGAACGGTTCGTCTTCACCGCCGCCGGCGACCGCAGCCGCGCCGCCCGACTCCGCCTTCAGGGCTTCCGTGAGGTCCTTTCCCGCCGCGGCTACACCGTCGGCCTGCCCGGCCCGCCGTTCGACGCCGGCGACGACGCCCCCGTGCAGTTCGACTGGCGGGACCTGGTGGCGTTCCTGGGCTCGCAGGCGTTCCCGCAGGCGCTGTTCTGCTCCCACGACCTGCTGGGGCGGCAGGCGTGCGGGCACCTGGGGGCGGGAGGGATCGCGGTTCCCGAGCAGGTGGCCGTTCTCGGCGTGGACAACGACCTGCTCCAGTGCGAGATCGCCGAGCCGCCCCTGTCCAGCGTCGAGCTGCCCTACCGGGAGATGGGCTTCGAGGCCGCCCGACAGCTTGACCAGCTTCTGCACGGGAGGCCGGCACGGCGCATGCCGGCGCTGTTCGAGCCGCTGGGGGTGGTGACGCGGCAGTCAACGGACATTGTGGCCGTCGAGGACGAGCGCCTGTCGGAGGCGGTCCGTTACGTGCGGGAGCACGCGTGCGACCCGTGCACGGTGGCCGATATCGCCCGCAACGTCGGTGTCAGCCGGCGCGTGCTCGAGCGGCTCTTCCGACGCCAGTTCGGGTGTACGCCGCACAACCAGATCATTCGCGTGCGGATGCGGCGGGCGTGCTACCTCCTGCGGACCACCAACCTGCCCATCCCGGCCCTTGCCGGAAGCTGCGGGTATGGCCTGGTGCAGAACTTCGGGCGGGCGTTCCGCCATGCTCTTGCGCAGACGCCGGCCGCCTACCGGAAGTCTCATCAACAGGAGGGATAGCCCCTCTCGACCGGGCGATCTGCCCAAGGGCAGAGGCAGGCGCCGAAAGGCTGAGGCCGCCGGCCGACGCCGGCTTCAGCAGATCGCGACCTGCCTCGGCCAGCTTCCCGGCTTGGCCGTCGGTGAGCGTCCCGTCCAGCGCCGCCGTCAGAAGCTCGCGAATCCGCTCGCTTGCGTTGATTCTGCCGTCCATATGCGGCGAATGCTGCGCACAAGGACAAGGCGCAAGTCCGAATTCTCGGAATCGTCAGCTATTCCTCGCCCCCGAATTGCACACGGCTGAAGTGTTACGGGCTCTTGGGGTACGGTCGTGAGGGCATGATGGGATGCACCGATGGTCAGCAGCCATCGCTTGACGAGGTGTATCCTGGATCAGCGTTTGAGACGGTTGCGCCGGTCGGTCAGTTGTTCCTTGAAATGGTCGGTTGCGAAGATCGCCGTCAGCACGGCGTTCTCTTCCTCGGTCAAGTCCGGCGATTCGAGCGCGGCGACGTTACTCTCAAGTTGCTCCGGGCTGGCAATGCCAAGCATGACAGCCGTGATGCGTTTGTCGCGGATGCACCACTTGATGCCACAACGGGCGACGAAGGCGCGGTCCGTGAAGCCCGCCTCTTCGGCCAGGGCAAAGAGGAGCCCTTTTCGGAAGCATTCGCGCGTGAGGATCGCCATGCCACGGCTGCTCGCGCCGGGAATGACCCGGTCTTCCATCGCCTGGTCCGTGGGGTTGTAGTTGATGAATGTCGAGTCGAAGGCCCCGGTCTCGAATTGGCGAAGGGACGTCGACTCACCGGAGAACGTGTCGGCGCTGGCGAACCGAATCAGCCCGGCTTCTTTGAGGCGGCGGATATTGTCGCCTATTTTCGCCAGATAGTCGGGATCCGCGTCCATCGCGTCCTGCATGAACGCGAAATTCAGAATGTCCACGTGATCTCGCTGGATCAGTTTGCAGATGCGCTCGACTTCGGCCCTCAGCAGGTCGTACTGCGCCATCTGCCTGTTC
>CAZMDT010000072.1:8555-11474 GCA_964564965.1 uncultured Planctomycetaceae bacterium
ACCGTACACCATGCCCTCGGGCCGCGTCTGGATCATGATGGGCCTTGCCGGTTGCAGTCTTCTGAGGACGCGGCCCATGGCCTCCTTCTCTGAGTCAATCGTCAGGTCAAAGAGGTTGATGCCCAGATCCAGCGCCTTGCCGACAATCTTGCGGCGATTGTCCTCGCCGAAGCCGTCGAAGATGTATCCGCGCTTGACCGCCAGCTTGTGATCATCCTGGAAGCCGCGAATCCTTCCGCCCTCGCCAAACTCGTGACCGCCCAATCCGATCACCGAGACCTCGATGCCGCTCTTGCCGAATGGTCGGTATTGCATGTCCCTATTCCCTTGTGGCTCTCATTTGCTGGTGGGGCTCCACGATCAGCATGCAATGCACGCCTTCCCGCCAACGAAGGCATCGCGGCCATTGTCGCCTGGCTCGCGTCAGTGAGCAACGGGATGTCCCCGCGCCGGGTCACAGGGCTTCGGCACCGGTGCCACCGGCCGCGCCATCTCCCGACCGGGATGGCGATCACGTCCTCGAAGCAGTGGCAAGCCGTGCCAAGGGCGGGCCGACGGGTGAGTATCCGTCCGGCCGTCCGCGGTGGCGCGCGATTTCCGTACGCTCCGCCGGGGCGGCAGGATATCATGCCCAGTGGGCTTCGCCGCCGGCGGCGCCCGCGGGTCGGCAGCGCCGGCCGATCCGTCATTCGAGCCTTGGAGCGTCATGGAACTGCCCCCACGCCAGCGCGGCGATATCCTCCTGCCCCCCGGGGAGTGCAGCGATATCCGCCGCCGCCTGCGCCGCTTGGCCGCCGGCGCGGAACTCACCAGCGTCGTCGCCTGCGCGTTCGACCACCGCACGCGCATGCTGCCGTTCATCCTGGCTGACACCAAGATGGCCCCCGCCGGCGTGCGCGCCGTGGCGGCCGAACTGATCGACGCCGGGCTGGACCGCACCCGCGTAGTGCTTCAGCAATGGACGCCCAAGTTCCGCCCGAGCGAGTCGCTGCTGGACGGTCGGCCGCCGGACATGCTGCTGGTCTCCTCCATGCAGATGCACTGGCAGCGGGCGATGGAGATGATCGCCGACGCCTGGCGGATCGACCCGGCCCGACGGCCGTTGATCATCGCCGGCGGGCCCAAGTGCATCTACGAACCGTGGGACGTGTTCAATGCCGACCCCGCCGTTCGCGGCGGGGCCGACGTGGCCGTCACGGGCGAGTCGTACGTGCTGCTGGCGCTGCTGGAGCGGTTGTTGACCCTGCGTGGGCGGGGCGAGTCGCTGCGGGAATGCTTCGCCCGCGCTCGCGATGAGCGCCTGCTGGAAGACATTCCGGGGTTGGTTTACGCCCATGGCGCTGAAGACGGACTGGCCGAGGAACTCATCGACACGGGCGTGCAGCGCCTCGTGGGGGACCTGGATGAATTGGCGATGCCCGGTCCGGCCTACCGCGTGCTGGAACGCCCGGGTCTGCACCGGGCGCTGGCGCGCCAGCCTCTGCCGGCGGGCGCCATCCACCGCACCAGTCCGATCGCCTCGCTGGTGATGACGCTGGGCTGCAAGTTCGCCTGCCCGTACTGCCCGAATCCGGCGTACAACCAGCGGCAGTACCGCCTCAAGAGCGGGCGGCGCATCGCCGACGAGATCGAGCAACTCAACGACGAGTTCCGCGTGCAGTACTACTTCGGCGCGGACGACAATTTCTTCAACGACGAGGCCCGCACGCTGGACATCGTCGGCGAGTTGATCCGTCGCGCCGAAGCCGGCCGTCGCGCCCACCGCAAGAGCCGCATCAGCACCGAGGTGACCGTGCACGACACGCTCAAGCTCGCCGAGCACCTGCCGGAGGTCCGCCGGGCGGGCGTGCGGGCGCTGTGGTTGGGCGTGGAGGACATGACCGGCCGCCTGGTCAACAAGGGCCAGTCCGTCGACAAGACCCGCCAGACGTTCGAACTGCTGCTGCGCAACGGCATTGTCCCGATGCCGATGATGATGCATCACGACGCCCAGCCGCTCTGGACGCCCGGGAGGCCTGTCGGGCTGATCAACCAGGTGCGCCTCCTGCGGCGCGCGGGGGCGATGAATCTCCAGGCGCTGATGATTACGCCCTCGCCGGGATCGAAGCTCTTTGAGGGAACCTTCACCAGCGGCATGGCGATCGCCGCCGCCGGCGGGCGGCGCGTTGAAACGCACATGACCGACGGCAACCACGTGGTGGCGTCGCATCATCGGCGGCCCTGGGTCAAGCAACTCAACTTGCTTCTGGCGTATGCGTACTTCTTCAACCCCGGGCGGCTGGTATGGGCGCTGGTGCGGCCGAAGGGGGTGATCCCGCTGGACGACCGCTGGCCCAACAGCAAGCCCTGGTCCCGCAAGAAGCGCTGGACCAAGGCGATCCGGGCGCACCTGATCGACGCGGGGTTGCAGCTCTACGGCATGTACGGGCTGGTGCAGACGGTCCGCCGGACGGCGGGATGGATGTTCCGCCTGATGCGAGGCCGGCTGGACCGCGCGCTGACGCCGCCGGTCAGTCCGATTCCGATGCGCCGCCCCGACGGCGGACGGGCCGTGCACGACTTGCGGCCTGTGGACGGGACGGCCGACGAGACGCCGCTCGGCCGATAGTCCACAACCCCGCCGACAGCGGCGGTAGGCGCAGATGTCCCTCGTCGAGCGCGGCGGATGGGTCGTCGGCGGCCCGGACCCACTGTCCGGGCGTGGTGTCCGCCGCGATGGTGACGCCGTGGTCGTTCACATCCCCATGCGGCTGCGCCGGCGCAACGGCCGCTGCATGGTCCTGACGGAGGGGAGGCCGCGCCCGTCTCGGCCGCCCAGCACGTCGAGGACACCAACGGTGCCAACCGGACGCTGATCGAGGCCATCGCGAAGGGGCACCGCTGGCAGGCCCAAATCGAGTCGGGCGAGTACTCCGGCCT
>CAZMDT010000073.1:0-11419 GCA_964564965.1 uncultured Planctomycetaceae bacterium
GCACACCGGCAACGGGCAATACTACTTCATGTACACCTACAAGTGCGGCGACCGCTACACGGCGAGCTTCTGGAGGCAGCAGCTCGTTATCTTCCTCAACGGCGTGCTCAACCGGAACGCCAGCGGCGCCCTGATCCGGATTTCCACGCCGGTGACGCAGACCGTCACCGCGGCGCGGGCGCAGTGCGCCGACATGCTCACGGCGACGCTGCCTCACCTGAACGCGAACCTCCCGTGAGGAGATGAAAGGATCCCGAGCATGAAACGTCGCCTGCTGGTCATCCTGCTCGTGCTGGCCATGCTGGCCGGCATCGTCGGTGGCATCACGTGGTGGATCGGCCGCCAGCAGGGCAAGCGCCTGCTCACGCGTGCCGAGGTCGCCCGGAAGGCGGGCCTGTACGACAAGGCCATCGCGCTCGCCAACCAGTACATCGCGGGGCACCCGAACGACTGGGAAGGCCACTACCAGAAGGGCAAGGCCCTCAGCCAGTGCGGGCGGTTCGGTGAGGCCCGCGAGCCGCTCAAGCGCGCCACGGAGCTGGCGCCGGAGCAGGTTCTGGCGGCGGTGGCGCTGGCCGAAACGTACGCCGTGCCGGCGGCGCAGTCGCTGAGCAACGTGGAGGCCCGGGGCCAGGCCGCGGGAACCGCCGAGGTCATCAGCCGCGCGCTGCCGATGTTCGTGGAGGCCCGCAAGATCCTCGACGCCGTTCCCACCCCCAACGACGAGACGAAGCTGGACCTGCTGCAGTACCGCGGGCTGAACCTCGTCCAGCTCGGACAGGCGCACCGGATGCTCGCCGACCGCCTCGCCGCCGACGCGGAGATCGCGGCCGCGTCGCGAAACGCCGACATCGCCGCCGACAAGCAGCGCGAAAGCGGCGAGGCCGCCTCCGAGGCCCAGCTCGCCTACCAGGAGGCCATCGGCATGCTCACGACGGTCGTCAAGGCCGACCCGAAACGCGACGCGGCGGCCGAGCCGCTGGTGCGGGCCTGCCTCGACACGCGCGATGAGATTCACCTGGCGGCTGCCCGCGAGATCATCATGGGCAGCGAGGCCCCCCCGCCGGGCGCGGCGACGCTGCTGGCGATCCATGACCTCGGGGAGTTCACGAAGGAGGCGGACATCCACTCGGTCCGCGCCCAGATCGAGCAGACCGCGAAGTTCCTGGACGGCATCCTGGAGAAGCACCCGAAGCACCTGGAGGCCCGGCTGGCCCGGCTGGAGTTGGCGCTGGAGCTTCGGGATACCGCCACCGCCCAGCGGCTCTGCGACGAACTGCTGAGGGAAGGCACGGTCAACCCGCGCGCCCAGCTCCTGCAGGCCAAGCTGCTGGAAGCTCAGGGGCGGTTCGCGGAGGCCGAACGCGCGATGTTCATGCTCAAGACCAAGCACCCCACGTGGGTGCCCGGGCAGCTCGCCTACGCGCAGGCCGCCCTGGACAGCGGGTACATCGAGTCGGCCAAGGAGACCCTGCGAAAGGTCGTCAAGCTCGACCCCAAGAACCGCTACGCGCGGCGATTCCTCGCGGAATACCTGCTGCGCCACGGGTACCACAGCGAGGCGTTCGATGACGCCCGGGAATACTACCGGGCGTTCCCCGACGACGCCCTGGCGCTGCGCCTGTTCGCCGAGGCGGCCAGCCAGACCCACGAGGAGACCGCCGCCCGCGAGGCGCTGAAGACCGCCAAGACGCAGTACGCCTCCAGCGCCGAAATGCTGGTGGCGGCCGCGGGGGGCTACGCGCTGCTCGGCGAGAACGACGAGGCCCGCTCGCTCGCCCAGAAAGCCGCCGAGATCAAGCCGACCAACAGCCGGGAACGCATCGCCGTCGGACGGGCGCTCGTCGTCCTCGGCAAGCTCGTCGAGGCCGAGAACCTCTTCCAGGCCGAGCTCAAACGCCGCCCCGATCAGCCCCGCGTGGCGTTCGAGCTGGGCAAGTTGTACACGGCGACGGGCCGGCCTCTGCAGGCGCTGGAGCAGTATCGGGCGGCGGTCAGGCTGGACCGCCACTCCGTGCCGTTCCGGCTGGCGCTGGCGCGGGCGCTGCTCGACGTGGGGGATTACGACCAGGCGGAGAAGACGCTGGAGGGGATGCACCCGAGCAACGCGTCGGCGAACCTGATCCGGCTCCAGGTGCAGGTGTTCCGCGGGCAGAACGTGGACGTGGCCGAGACGCTCCAGCAGGTGCAGAAGGCGGAGCAGAGCGGCCTGGCGCTGGCGGTGACGCTGCTGCACCAGGGGCAGACGCGGCAGTGCGTGGAGGTCTGCCGGGCCGAGCTCGACCGCCGCCCCGAGGACCTCGAAGCCCGTACGCTGCTGGGTACGGCGCAGCTGAAGCTCGGGGAGGTGGACGCGTGCGTGGAGCAGTGGGCGGCGGTGCTGGAGCGGGCGCCGGAGCGCTTTTCGATGTACCTGCGCCTGGCCGGGGCGCTGCTGCCTCAGCAGGAGCCCGAGCAGGTCGCCCAGCGCCTCCTGGCCATCCGGGGGGCCAATGAGGACATGGTCGAACTCACCAAGGGCTGGATGTACGTCGGGGCTCGCCAGCCCCAACGCGCCGAGTTCATCCTGCGCCAACTGGTTGCCAAGGAGGGCGTGTCGGACTTCGCCCGCGGGCGCGCCATGATCCTCCGGGCGCGGTGCCTGGCGCAGCTCGGCCAGCCCGATGAGGCCGAGGCCGAGCTCAGGCGGCTCGCCAAGAACGCTGAATGGCGGGGGCGGGCGCAATTGGCTCGGGCCGGGCTGCTCATCGCCATGCGGCGCAGGCAGGGCGCGGAGGCGGCCCTGGCCGAGCTGTGCGAAGGCGCCCTGGCGGACCAGAACGTCAGCCTGCTCCAGGAAGCCGTGCCCCTGTGGCTGCGCGTCGGCAGGACCGATCGCGCCATCGAGGTGTGCGAGCACCTTCGGCGCCTGGCGCCGTACGATCTGACGGCTTACACGCTGACGGCCGCCGCCTACAGGGCGCAGGGCGACCTCGAGGCCACCGCCAAGTGGCTCCGCGAGGCCATCATCCGGCAGCCCGGCAGCACCTCCCCCCACATCATGCTCGCCAGAACGCTTGATCTTCAGGGCGACGCAGAGGGCGCCCTGACCGTCCTGGACGACCTGGCGAAGCTGGCCGACGACGGCCGGGCCGCCGGGTCCGCCAAGACCGCGGCGCTGTTCGAGAAGGGCCAGATGCTTGCCCGGTGGGGTCTGCAGCGGCAGGCGGCTGACCAGTTCGCGGCGCTCAAGGCGCTGGGCTACGGGAAGAGCCCCGCCCTCCAATTGGCGACCGGGGAGGCGCTGTTCGCCTTGGGCGAGCAGGAGCAGTCGCGCGAGGCGCTCGCGGGCATCACGGAGCAGACGCCGCAGTACGTCCGGGCGCAGAAGCTGCTGGCCGCGATGGCGCCCACGCTGGACCAGAAGCTCGCCATCCTCCGCGCGCTCGCCAAGGCCAATCCCGGCCAGGTCTCCGTCTCCGCGTCGTTGCAGGAGATGACCGCGCTGCTCCTGTCGGAGCGCCCGGAGGAGGCGATTGAGGTGTTCCGCTCGTTCGAGGCCGACGGCCAGACGGCCGTGCCGTCCGTGGCCGCCCATCTCGCTCTCGGGGCCATGATCGAGGCCGGCGATCTGAAGGGCGCCGCCGACCTGGCGCGGCGCACGTACAAGCGGCTGGGCGGCGCCCGGTGGCGCGGCCTGGCCGTGCTGCTGACGGCGGATGAGGACGTCGAAGCGGCGGGCAAGTTGCTGTCGACGGCGGATCGCCCGCGGCTGGCCGACGTGCTGCTGGCGATGGTCCTGGCGGGTCGCAACGCCGATCCCGCCGTCGCCAGGGGCAGCCTCGAGGGCATGGACAAGCTCGCCGCGCAATGGACGGACTCGGGACGTCTGGGTCGGCTGTCGCCGCAGTACACGTTCCTGGCCGCGATGATCGCCGGGGACATCGATCGCGCCCGGAAAGACCTGGAGCTGATGAAGCGCGAAGGCATCATCGTCCAGCGGGCGAGCGAGGAGCTGTTGGCGTCCGCGACGCGCGGCGAGGCGGCGCGGGCGGAGGCGGTCCGGCTGCTGCAGGCGTCGCTGGCGATGGAGATGCAGCTGATGACCCTGGCACGCCGCTGGGCGACGGACGTCCTCACCGAGCGCCCCACCTGCCAGTTCGCCGCGGCGATCATCTTCCATCGTGGCGTGGACAAGGACGAGGCGCCGAAGGTGCTGAAGCTCCTTCAGCCGACCGACTGCACGATCGCCCGCCTGGTGCGGGCCACGCTGCTGGTCGGCGAGCAGAAGTACGCCGACGCGGCGGCCGCCTATGCCAATGCCGCCGTCCAGGAGCGCGGCAGCACGGAGATCCTGATGCTTCAGGCGCACGCCGAGCGGCTGGGCGGCAACTTCGCCAAGGCCGCTGAACTCTACGACTACGTCTGGCAGCGGGCGAAGGTCCCGGAGGCCGCCAACAACCGCGCGTACCTGACCGCGATTCTGCACCCCGCCGACCGCCAGCGCCTCAGCCAGGCGCTTGAGGACTGCCTGGCCGCCATCAAGGCAGAGCCGCGCCGCGCCGATTACCGCGACACACGAGGCTGGCTCGAGCACCTGCTCGGAAACGACGACCTCGCCGTCCGCGAGTTGCGCAAGGTCGTCAAGGCCATGCCCGACAGCCCCGAGGCCCACTGCCACCTCGGGCTCGCCGAGGCGGCCGCCGGGAAGGCCCAGATGGCCCGCTGGCACCTGTCGGCCGCCATGATGCACGGCGAACGCCTCAAGGCCGAAGGCCGGCTCAACCCCGAGATGGCCAAGGCCGTCGAGCTGGCCAGGCAGGCGCTCGCCGGCCTGCCCGGGAGCGAATCATGATCTCGCCGGATGCCGGGCGGATTCCGTAAGATGGCCTGAAGAGAGACAGTCATGAAGATCAGGAAACGTCACATCATCCTCCTTGTGGCCTTGCTCGTGCTCGTGGGGGGCATCGCCAGCGGGATCGGCGTGTGGGTGCACTACAATTCCGGCGACAAGCTGCTGTCGCGGGTGCGTGTAGCCGTCCGGGCGCAGAAGCTGGACAAGGCGCTGGGGCTCGCGCAGCGCTACATCGGGCAGCGCCCGACGGACTGGCGCGGGCATTTCTGGCTCGGGGAGATCTATCTCGGGCGCGCCCAGTACGAGCAGGCCCGCCACGCGTACGAGAAAGCGGAGTCGCTGAACCCCGGCGACATCCGGCCGGCCCAGGGCGTGGCCAACTCCTTCTCGCATCCCGCCGCCCAGACGCTCACCAAGCTCACGCTCACCACGCCCATCGAGACGTTCGCCGAGGCGGTTCAGCAGTTGCGTCTCGCCAACCGGCATCTCCGGTCCATCGACGCCGCCGACCCGAAGCAGGCCGCCGAGATCGACCAGAGCGTCGGCGAAAACCTCGAACGCATCGGGTACGCGCAGGCCATGCTCGGGCGGCACCTCGACAACGACGCCAAGCTCGCAGAGGCCGGCCGGGCCCAGGGCGTGAAGGAGGAGAAGCTCCGCGCCAGCCAGGCCGCGTTCGCCAGCGCCGAGGCCGCCTACCAGGAGGCCACCGAGGTGCTCCTGGGCGCCGTCCGGAAGGACCCCACCCGGGACGAGGCGGCGAAGATGCTGGCGGAGATCTGCATCCGCCAGGGCTACCGCGAGACGCTGGCGAAGGCGCGGGATGTCATCATGGCCGCGGGCACGCGGATGCCCGAGGCCCAGACCATGATCCTGATGCAGGACCTCGGGGAGCAGGTGCCCGAGCTCAGCGGCGCGGAGCGGACGAAGCGGCTGGCGGCGGCGGGGAAGTACCTCGACGGGCTGCTGCTGGAGAAGCCGAACTCGCTGCCGATCAAGGTGGCGCGCGCGCAGGTGGCGATGATGCAGGGGGAGCTGGACCTGTCGATCCGCCTGTGCGACGAGGTGCTCACGCGCGATCCCCGGCAGCGCCGCGCCAGGCTCTTCAAGGCTTACAGCCTGCTCGAGAAGGGGCGCGCCAAGGACGCCGAGGGCATCCTGTTTCAGTTGCGGACGGAATTCCCGTGGTGGCCGGAGGCGCACTACGTGTTCGGCCTGGCGGCTGACGCGATCGGGAACACCGAGCTGGCGACGGAGGCGATGCGCAAGGTCACGGAGCTGAAGCCGGATCATGCGGGCGCCCGGCGGTACCTGGCGAGCGCGCTGGTGCGGGGCGGCTATCACCAGAGGGCGTACGCCGAAGCGATGGCGTACTACGAGTCGCACCCGAACGACCCGGCGGCGGTGCATATCTTTGTGGAGGCCGCCGTCCGCAACAAGCGCACCGACGACGCCAAGAAGGCGCTGGCCAAGGCGGAGACTGAGGCGGAGAATCGCCCGCGCATGCTCCTGGCAATCTGCGAGGGCTACCTGCTGCTCCGCGAGCCGACAAGGGCGGCGGACCTCGCCCGGCGCGCCGCCGCCATCACCCCCGCCAACTTCGACGACAAGCTCGTCGTCGCCTGGGCCAAGCTCCTCGCCCAGCAGCCCGCCGAGGCCGAGGCCCTGCTCAACGAGGCCATCAAGGAACAGCCCGACTCGGCGGCCGCCCACTACCAGATGGCACGCCTCTACGACCGCACCCAGCGCTCCATGCAGGCGCTCGAAGCCTACCGGACCGCCGTCCGCCTCCGCCCCCAGGCCACCGCCTATCACCTCGCCTTGGCGGAAGCCCTGTTCCGCCACGGCCTGCTGGACGAGGCGCTCCAGGTCTGCCAGGACATCCTGGAGACGGACCCGGCGAACCCGCGTGCCGCGGTGCTGGCGGAGCAGGCGCGGATCATCCTCGGCAAGCCCGCCGGCGACAGCCAGGTGCAGATCCCCTCGGAGGGCACGGCGGGGCTCCGCCTGGCGCTGACGTACCTGCGAAGCGGCGAAGCCAAGAAGTGCATCGAGGTCTGCGAGGACGAGCTTCAGCGCGACCCGGAGTCCCCCAACGCCCGCCTGCTGCTGTCGCGGGCCTACATGGCGACGGGGCAGGACGCCCGCGCCGCCGACCAGCTCGCCCAGGCGATCAAGGCCGCCCCCGACAACCTCGCCGTCTACCTCGGCGCCGGCGCCGTCCTGTCCCCGAAGATCGGGGCCGCCGGTCTCGTGCGCTACTTCCGCGGCATTCCGGAGGCCAAGCCGGACCGGGTGAACCTGACGCTGGGGTGGGTCTACACGCAGGCGCAGGACTGGGCGTCGGCCGACGCCGCGTATGCGGAGGTCATCGAGGCGCCCTACGTGGACGACACCACGCGGAACCGTGCCCGGATGCTGCGGGCGGGCACGCTGGCCGCTCTGCACCGCTACGATGAGGCGCTGGCCGAGCTGGGCAAGCTTGAGGCGATCGAGCTGTGGCACAAGCGGGCGATGTTTGTCCGCGCCCGGCTGCTGGGGGGCATGGGGCGGACCGACGACATGGACGCCCTGCTCGTCGAACTCAGCAAGACGGCCGGACGCGAGAAGGACACCTCCCTGCTCCCACAGATCGCCACCCTCTACGTCCAGGCCGGCCGCCGCCGAGACGGCACCGTCAACCCGGACATGGCCCGTCGGGCGCTGGAGGTCGCCGATCAGCTCATCGGCATTTCCCCGAACGACGCGGCCCCGTGCGTGCTGAAGGCGCAACTGCTGACCGTGGTGAACCGTTCGAACGAGGCCATCGAGTGGTACCGCAAGGCCATCGACCGCCAGCCGAACAACCTGCGAAGCTATGTGGCGCTCGCCGCGCTGCTCGACGGGCTCCAGAAGCACCCCGAGGCCCTCGCCGAGCTGGACAAGCTGGCCGAGATCGGCGACACGGGGCTGACGCTGTCGCTGTTCACCCAGGCGAAGCTGCTGTCCAGTTGGGGACTCCAGCGGGAGGCCGTCAAGCGCCTTGAACGCCTGCGAACCCAGGGACAGCAGCGCGACCCGCGCCTGCGGTTCGAGCTCGCCAGCGGGTTCGTCGCCCTCGGCGAGACGGAGCGCGCCCGCCTGCTGCTTCAGGAGATCCCGTCCTACTCGGGGCAGTACGTGGCGGCCCAGGAAACGCTGGCGCAACTCGCCGACGGCGCGGACGCCAAGCTCGCCGTCCTCAACCGGCTCCAGCAGACCAGCCCGGGCGTCGCCGACGTGGTCTTCCTGAAGATGGGCGTGCTCGCCGAAGCGGAGCGCTACGACGAGGCCGTGGAAGCCTATCAGGATTTCCGCCGGCTGCACCTCAAGGACAACCCCGTGCCCGAGGCGCTGGCGGACCGGGCGCTTCAGGTGCTGCTGGCGGCCGGCAACCCGCAGGCCGCCGCCGATATCGCCGAGATGATGGCTCGCCAGGTGTCCGGGATGGCGGGGGGGGCATCGGTCTGGCCGTACCGGGCGGTGCTGCTGAACCTGGACACGAAGACGTATGCGGCGGCCGCCATGCTGCCTGAGGTCGAGAAGGCCAACGGTCTCGCCGCCAGCATGGGCGTGCTGGTGGCCGCACAACAGAACGATGCCGCCGCGGCGAGGCGCTGGGCCGGACGCCTCCTCTCGCTCCAGGGGGAAGCAAAGGCCCCGGACGACCTCCGCCTGCTGGCGGCCGTCGTCGCCGGGATGCTCGACGTCGCGAAGGCCGAGCTGAAGAGCTACACCGGGGCCGGGTCCGTCGCCCGCAGCGCCGCCGAGGAGCTGGTCGCCCTCGCCGACGGCGACCCGACCGCTGCCGCCGCGGAGGCCGCCCAGCTCCTCCGCGCCACCATGGGCGTACAGGTCCGCACGACGCGCCTCGCCCGCGAGCTGGCATGGGCCGTGCTCAAGAAACGCCCCACCAGCCAGTGGGCCGCCGCCCTCATCATCCGCGTCGGCCCCGACGCCGAAACGCTCCGCAAGGTGCTCGCCGAGCTTCAGCCCCCCCACTGCTTCCTGGCCCAGCTCATCCAGGCCCGGCTGTTCACCTACGAGGGCAAGCACCTCCAGGCGGCCACCATCTACGGCGAGGCCGCCAAGGCCGAAAGCACCAACATCGGCCTCATCCTCGACCGCGCCATGGCCCTCGAACGCGCCCAGAACCACGAGGAGGCCCTCGATCTGTACAAGCTCATCTGGCAGGCGACGCGCAACCCGGTGGCCGCCAACAACGCGGCGTTCCTGGTGGCGCGGCTGTACCCGAAGGACAAGACGCAGCTCGAAGAGGTGGGGCAGTGGATGTCGGTCGCCATCGACCGTGCCCCGCAGGTCGCCGCCTTCTGGGATACCAAGGGCTGGCTGTTCTACCTCGAAGGCAAGAAGTGGCAGGCGAGCGGGTACGTGCGTCGCGCGATCAAGGGCATGCCGCGGTCACCGGAGGTGCACTATCACCTCGGCGTGATTGAGGAGTCTCTCGGCAACAACGCGCTGGCGCGATGGCACCTCGAGGAGGCCGTCCTGATCGGCAAGGTCGCCGACAAGACGGGCAAGAGCCTCGACCCCAGCGACGCCCGCGCCGTCGGCGAGGCCCAGAAGGCCCTCGCCCAGCTCGCCACCCCGCAGACGTGAGCCCGCCATCGCCCAACGCCGCCGTCCCGGCCGTCCGCCGGCCGAGACACATGCTCACCTTCGACGTGGAGGAGTACTTCCAGGTGGAGGCGGCGGCCGCCGCCGGCGTGACGCCGGAGGCGTGGGGGGCGTACGAGAACCGCCTGGCGCCCGCCGTCGACTGGATTCTCAACCTGCTGGCGGACCGCGGCGTCACGGCGACGTTCTTCGTGCTCGGGTGGGTCGCCCGCCACCAGCGCGACGTCGTCCACCGCCTCGCCCGGGCCGGACACGAGATCGCCTCCCACGGCATGAGCCACCGTATGCTCGGGCGGCTCACCCCGCAGGAGTTTCGCCGCGAGCTGCTCGACAGCCGGACGCTGCTCGAGGACATCTCCGGCCACGCCGTCCTCGGCTACCGGGCGCCGACGTTTTCCATCACGCGCGAGACAGCCTGGGCGCTGGACGTGCTGGCCGGGGCGGGCTACGCGTACGACTCCTCGATCTTCCCCGTGCGTCACGACCGCTACGGCGTGCCGGACGCCCCGCGCTGGGCGCACCGCGCCGTCGGCCCCGGGGGCGGCGACATCCTCGAAATTCCCCCGCTCACGCTCCGCGCCGTCGGCGTCAACCTCCCCATCGGCGGGGGCGGCTACCTGCGCCTGGCGCCGACGTGGCTGGTCGCGCGTGCGCTGGCGGCCGCCGAGCGCCGCCGCCGCCCCGGGATGATCTACCTCCACCCGTGGGAGTTCGACCCCGCCCAGCCGGCGCTTCCGCTGGGGCGGCTGAGCCGCTGGCGCCACCGCGTGAACCTGCACCGGACCGCCGGCAAGCTGAAGCGCCTGATGGGGCGGTTCGAGTTCGCCTCGGTGCGGGCGCTGCTGGCTGCCGGCGCGGGCGAGACGCACGAGCGGTTCGTCTACGGCCGGGCCGGCTGAGACGCCGCCGGCCCCGCGGGCTCGCTCACTTCGTGTAAGCCCCCAGCACGTGCCGCAAGACGACGGTGCGGTCGTCGCGGATGACCTCGATGCTGACGATCTGCCCCGGCTGGTGGTCGCGCACGGCGAGGGCGAGGTCGGCGGCGCTGCGAACGGGCCGCCCCGCGACGGCAATGACCACGTCGCCCTTCCTCAGCACGCCCGCCCGGTCCGCCACGGAGCCCGGCAGGGCCCCCGTGACCTCCACCCCGCCCGGCACCTTCCGCATGCGAATGCCCAGGTGCGGGCGCGGGGCGTTCAGCGGGCGCCAGGGCGGCTCGAGGGCCAGCACCCACTCGCGCCAGTCGGCCTCGATGCGCGCCAGCGGCACCCCCAGCGCCGCCTCCAGCGCCTTCACGCCCGTGGGGTCCTCCGCGAAGGTCCGCTTGTAGGCCGTGTAGAACGCCCGCAGCTTGCCCTGCCGCCGCAGGTACAGCATCACGTACCGCGCCTGCGCGTAGGAAACCTTCGCGCTGGCCATGAATTGGCGCGGGTCGAGCCGGCAGAAGTCCGCCAGCGTGTGCGCCTCGCCCTTCTGCAGCGCCGCCTGAAGGACGACGAGGGAGTCGTCGAGCCTGATGTCGATCCGCCCGGCCTCCAGGCGCGAGCCCTCGAACAGCGTGGCCAAGCCCTCGGCGACCCAGATGGCGTGCTTCTGCCCGGCGGCGTCCCGGTCGACGTGGTGCAGGGCATGGGTGAATTCATGGATGAGCGTGCTGCTGAAGCTGATGGTGAGCAGCGTCCGGCTGCGGGGGCTGTAGACGCCGGACGCCTCGTTGCGGGGAACGAAGCGGCGGTAGTCCGTGACGGTGGGCATGACGACGGTGATGTTCCACCGCGCCGGCTCGGCGAAGATCTCCCGCCGCAGCGCGTCGTGGTAATCGCCCAGGAGCGTCATGGCGTGGCGGAGGTTCGCCGCGTCAAGGGCGGAGACGTAGACGATGTGGCGCTCGGCGTCGATCTGGCTGGTATAGCCCTCGCCGAGCCTGCG
>CAZMDT010000074.1:0-11418 GCA_964564965.1 uncultured Planctomycetaceae bacterium
GCGCCGCCCGCGCCGAGCGCCGCCCACGTGACCGCCGCCGTTGCGGACTGACGCACGTCGAGGCGGAGCCGGCGCCTCACCGCCGGCAGCAGAAGGACGGCAGGCCCGGCAACGGCCGCCGCCACGCACAGGCCGATCGCCCACGGAGCGGCGCGCCCGGCGATGACCCACGCGACCTGAAGCAGCGCCGCGCACGCCCCCGTCGCGGCCGCCGCCACCGCCGCCGACTCCGCCGCCCGGGTCAGCACCAGCCGACGCCTCGCACGCCGCAGGATGCCCGTAAGCCTGTTGCGCATGTTGAGTCCACCGGCCCCGCAGCTTAAACCCCGCGCGGGTGCCCGCGTGCCTGGGCGATCAGCCGGCCGCGGCCCGCAGCTTTTCGATGAGCTCGTCGCGGCCCTCGAGGATGTCGATCTCGATCCAGACTTCCCAGACGCTCCGGCCGAGCCGGCGCCCGTCGAGCTTGACGGCGTCCTTCTGCGTCGTGGCGAAGATTTCGGCACGGGCTTCGTCGCCGGCCCGCTTGAGGCGCGCGATGAGCTCGGGGGTGTACGCGGCGTGGTCCTCGAGCGGATGGCGAGCGACGACCTGCGCCCCCAGGCGTTCCAGCGTCGCGAAGAAGCCGGCCGGATTGCCGATGCCGCAGAACGCACACACCTTCTTGCCGCGGATGTAGTCGCAGGGGAACCGCCGCCCCGTCTCGTCGGCCAATCGCACCGGCGCGTGCACCGCCGTGCAGACGACCGCCCGCTTCGCCAACCTGCCCAGCCGCTTCTTCAGGCGCGACAGGTCGTCGGCCGTCAGCGCGTCGCTCCGCGTGATGACCACCGCCCCCGCGTCGCGCAGGGCGGATCGCGGCTCGCGGAGCAGCCCGCGCGGCAGGCACCAGCCGAAGCCGAAGGGGTTCGTGGCATCGATGAGCACCACGTCGAGGGCGCGGCGGAGCCGGCGATGCTGGAAGCCGTCGTCCATGACGATGACGTCGGCCTTGCCGGCGACGGCCGCCGACGCGCCCGCCACGCGGTCGGCGTTCACGATGACCGGCACGCCGCAGAGGCGTCGCAGAAGGTCCGCCTCGTCGCTGCGGCCCGCGACGGCCTTGTAGCCGCGGGTCAGGACAGCGGGTTTCCGCCCGGCGTCCTTAAGCTGCTGAACCACCCACGCGACTGTGGGGGTCTTGCCGGTGCCGCCGGCGGTGATGTTGCCCACGGAGATGACCGGCACGCCGGCACGGCGGCTCGGCAGCAGCCGCCAGCGGTACATCCGTCGCCGCAGCCCCATCGCCGCCGCGTACGGCAGCGACGCCGCCGCCAGCACCGCCCGCAGCAACGCCGCGCCCGGGCCGGCGCGTCTGCCGCTCATGATGTCCATCGCCTTCTGCTGGTCCATCGGAGGTGGGGCACATCGTACCCGGTGGCCCGCCCGGCCGGAAGCGCCGGCACCGCGACGAGGGGATGGGCTATCGCTTGGGCGCCCCGCCGGGCGGCGGAGCGGGAGGCTGCTGCGCCGGCGGCGGCTGGCTCGGAGGCTGCTGCGCCGGCGGCTGGGGCTGGGGCTGTTGTTGCCGTCTGTGTTGCCCTGGCTGGGGCTGGGGCACCTGTGGCGGCTGGGGTTGAGGCCGCTGCTGGTGCTGCTGTGGCCGCGGCTGCGGCTGGGGTTCCGGCTGATACTGCGGCTGCGGTTGATACTGCGGCGGGGGTTGTGGCTGTAGCTGCACGCCTTGCGGCGGCGGGCCTGGTGTGCTCGGCGGCATCGCACCCGGAGGGGAGGCGCCCGGGGGCATCTGCATCGGCCCCTGCGCCGCAACGGGGTACGGCTGCCAGGGCTGCACCGGCTCCGGATAGTGCCCGAAGAGCTTGGAGAAGAACGACCGCGTCCCCCGCCCCACGGCTCGCGCTGCCGACGCCACCGGCTGTCCCACGAGCGAATCAGCGGCCTTCGCCGTGGCGTCGACGGCCGAACCGAACCCGTTGCGGATCGCCCCCCACGCCGCGATCGGTATGCCCTTGAGCTTCTGCTCAAGGATCGGCAGGATGTGGTGCCGCGCGGCGCGCCAGCAGTCGGTGAGATACTGCCCGACCATCATGCCGAGGTGCTTTGCGGCCTCCTGCTGGTCCCAGCGGCGGAAGGCCCGGCAGCGGTGCATGGCGGCGTGTCCGGCGGCGGAGGTGAGCACGCCGGCGCCCACCGCCTGCACCAGCGGCTCCAGCGCCCGCCCCACCAGCGGCACGTTGGTGCACTTCTTGATCAGCCCGCTGGACAGGCTGGCGAACTTGATCATCGCCACGATCCGCAGCGTGTCCACGAACACCGACAGGCGCTCGCGCAGCGGCGGGCGGCTGTTGTAGAAGCGGGTGATCCGCGTGATCATGCTGCCGTTGCGGTACAGCACCACCAGCAGGTCGACGGCGTCCCACGGGCTGGCTGCCACGCCCATCATCACGTGGACCATGCACTGCTGCACCTCCGCCTCGGCCAGCGCGTCGATGTCCTGCAGCAGCGGCTCGATCTGCTCGCCCTCCGCCTTCTTGAGCGCCTCGCACAGCTCGTTGCGGTCCTTGGTCTTGCGCGTCAGCAGGCGCAGCTCAACCGCCGAGGCCGTCGCGAAGTCCCGCTTCTCCTCCGACAGCACGGGGTTCTTCCCCAGCCGGTGCAGGTAGCGCCACAGGTACCGCCCGTGCTTGCGAAGCATGCGCAGCTTCGCCTCGTCGAGCTTGCCGATGTCGGGCGGCCTGAGGACCTTCGGCCGGTGGCGCCAGCCGCCCATCAGACGACCCAGCGACCACAGGACCAGCAGCCCCGCGAGCCCCAGGAAGGCATATCCGGCCACGGGGTGCAGCTCGTGGAGGGTCTGGAACGCCCGGATCAGCTCCATCACGACAAGGAACGCCAGGACAGCTGCCGCGATCAGGCTGATCCGCAGAACGAGCTTCCACACCTTACCAAGCACGTGGGCTCCTTTGGGCGACGGCGCCATGGTACCCGGTTCGCCCGCCCGAGGGAAAGGCTCAGCGCGGTGACGGACGCGGTCAGTGCACGCCGATGCCGAAGAGCTGGCGCGTGGTGAGCGGGTAATCCTGGAGCACGATCGTCTCGACGAGGCGGTCGCGCAGCTCCTGCCTGAGCGCGGCGCACGGCGGATCGGCGATGCGATTGTCCTGCTCCTGCGGGTCCTCCGTCACGTTGAAGAGCTGCTCCCCGCCGGCGCAGGGATAGAACGTGTAGCGCCAGTCCTTCGTGCGGATCGTCCGCGCCCAATCCATCGGATCGACGGACCAGATGGCGTTGTAGCTTTCGACGTAGGCGGCCGTCCGCCAGTGGTCGCTGCGATCGCCGCGGCAAAGCGGCAGCAGGCTGCGGCCGGGGAGCGTCGGCACCTCGTCGAGGCCCTGCCGGAGGTACGGGCTCATGCGGTTCTCGTACCGCGGGGGCGGCAGGTGGGCGAGGTCGAGCACGGTCGGGGCGATGTCCTCGAGCTGCACGAGCTCGTCGCGGACGAGGCCGGCGCGGACGCCGGGCGCGGCGACGATGAGCGGCACGCGGATGCAGGCGTCGTAGTGCCGCTCCTCCTTCTGGTGAAAGCCGTGGTCGCCGAGCATTTCGCCGTGGTCGGCGAGGAAGATGATGCACGTGTCGTCTATTCGCCCCGCCGCTTCGAGGGCGTCGATGACGCGCCCGAGCTGCGCGTCGAGGTGGGCGATGTCGGCGAAGTAGTAGTGGCGGCGAAGCATCCAGTCGCCCGGCTCGACGCGGCACTTGCGGAAGTAGGCCGGGGCGTGCGGGTCGCTCTCCAGCCATTCCGGCGGCGCCACGGGCGGGAGCTTCGACGTATCGACCATGTGCATGCACTCCGGCGGAGGGCAGTACGGCGAGTGCGGCTGCACGTAGCTGACGTGCGCGTACAGCGGCTCCCCGGGCGGGGTGGCCGCGATGAACGCCTCCGCACGCGAGGTGATCCATTCCGTCTGCGACAGCGCCGCCGGCATCGGGAACGTGTAGGCGAAGTCCGTGTTCCGCGGGAACTCCGGCGTGGCCCACTCGTAGCTCTTCTGGATGCGGTTGATCCGCTCCTGGATGTTCCGCTTGTCGGGGCCGTAGGCGGCAAACTCCGGTATCCAGGGCGCCCGCGTCAGCGCCAGGGCGGTGTCGTAGTGCTCGGGGTGCTCCGCCTCGATCCAGTCGAGCCAGTCGCCGGCGCGGAGGTCTTCGGTGTGCTCGACGACGCCCCAGCCCCAGCCGTCATAGTCGGGGCGGATCATCTCGAAGTGCGGGTGGAAGTGGACCTTCCCGAACGAGCCGGTGCGCCAGCCGCCCGACTGAAGGGCCCGCATGAAGTTCCACAGCGACCTGTCGAGCACGTAGCCGTTCTGGAGCACGCCGTGCTGTCGGGTGGTGAGCCCGGTGGCGAGCGTGGCGCGCGCCGGCTGGCAGACGGGGTTGCTCGAGATGCACCGCGTGAACGACGTGCCGCGGGCGGCGAGCCGCTCGACGTTCGGCACCGGGCAGGCGCCCGCCCGCGCCGCCTCCAGCCAGCGGGCCGAAAGCTGGTCCAGCATGAAGAACACGATATTCGGCTTTCCCGACGGCACGGCGGGGACTCCTTCTGCTGCGCCCTACAGGCCCAGCATGAACTGGAGGGCGCGGTCGGACTGCCCCGGCAGCCCCTCGTGGGCGAAGTCCGGGTAGATGTCCATCGACTTCGGCGAGGTGATCTTGTTGTAGACGGCGAACTGCGTGGAGGGCGGGCAGACGGTGTCCATCAGCCCGGTGGACAGGAGCACCTCCGCACGGATTCGCGGCGCCAGGTGCTGCACGTCGATGTACCCGAGCTTTGTGAACACCTCCTCCTCGCGCTCGTGGCGCGGGTCGAACATCCGGAAGTAGTACGCCAGCTCCTCATACGCCTGCTTGGCCTGGTCCATGTTCCAGACGCGCTTGTAGTCGCTCAGGAACGGGAACACCGGCGCCGCGCGCCTGATGCCCGGCTCGAGCGCGGCGCAGGCGACGGTCAGCCCGCCGCCCTGGCTGCCGCCCGCGGCGCCCACGCGCCCGGCGTCCACCTCCGGCATGTCCATCACCACCCGCGCCAGCTCGGCCGTGTCGAGGAATATCCGCACGAACAGCATCTTCGCCGGCTCATCGTCCAGTCCGCGGATGATCTGCCCGCGGAAGGTGGTGCCCTTTACGCCGCCGACGTCCTCGCTGCGCCCGCCCTGGCCGCGGCAGTCGAGGGCGGCGACGGTGAACCCGGCCGCCACCCAGCCCAGCTTGCCCGACCAGTCGCCGGTGTTTCCGGAGTAGCCGTGGAACAGGCAGACGGCCGGGCCGGGGGCCTCGGTCGCTGGCGGCTGGAGAAGCTGCGCATGCACGCGCGCCCCGCCGACGCCGGTGAAGTAGAGGTCGCTGCACCGGGCGAACGGCACCTGGAATGCCGCCGGCGCGATCTCCACCTGCGGATCGAGCGCGTGCATCTCGGCGAGCCGGGCATCCCAGAACTCATCGAAGTCCCCCGGGCGGGGGTTCGTGCCCTCGTAGGTCTTCAGCTTCTCCAGCGGGAAGTCAAACGTCAGTGGCATGGTCGGCTCCTGACTGCACCTGAGGGCCAGGGCTGTGGTTCTTAGCATCCGCCGAGCGAGGATGCAACCGGGAGCCAGAGGCCCGCTCCTGCTGCGCTCAGGCTACATCGCCGCGATGATGGCGTCGGCCATTTCGCTGGTTCCGACGGCCGTCGGGTCGTCGCGGTTCGGCTTCATGTCGTAGGTCACGCTCCGCCCCTCCGCGATGACGGCGGCGACGGCCCGCTCCAGCGTGTCGGCGGCCGGGCGCTCGTCCAGGTGGCGCAGCATCAGCATGCCGGACAGGATCAGCGCCGTCGGGTTGACCTTGTTGAGCCCCTTGTACTTGGGGGCGGAGCCGTGGGTCGCCTCGAAGACGGCGCCGTGGTCGCCGATGTTCGCCCCCGGCGCCACGCCGAGGCCCCCCACGAGCCCGGCGCACAGGTCCGAAACGATGTCGCCATAGAGGTTCGGCAGGACGATCACGTCGTACAGCTCCGGCTTCTGCACGAGCTGCATGCACATGTTGTCGATCAGCCGCTCCTCGCCCTCGATGTCCGCGTATTCCGCCGCCACGCCCTCGGCCACCTCCTTGAACAGGCCGTCCGTGAACTTCATGATGTTCGCCTTGTGCACGTGCGTCACCTTCCGCCGCCCGTTCTTCCGGGCGTACTCGAAGGCGAACCGCACGATCCGCTCGGAGTTCTCCACGCTGACGGGCTTGATCGACACGCCGGTGGTGTCGCGGCCGGTGCGGATGGTCTTGTCGGTGGAGACGCGGTTGATGTGGTCGATCAGCTCGGCCGTGGCGGGCAGGCCCCTGGCGAACTCCACACCCGCGTAGAGGTCCTCGGTGTTCTCGCGGACGACGACGAGATCGATGTCCTCGTAGCGGCTGCGAACACCGCGGTAGCTCTTGCAGGGGCGGAGGCAGGCGTAGAGGTCCAGCGTCTGGCGGAGCAGCACGTTGACGCTGCGGAAGCCGGTGCCGATGGGCGTGGTGATGGGGGCCTTGAGCGTGGCGTCGCTCTGGCGGACGGCGTCGATGGTGGCCTCGGGCATCGGGGTGCCGGCGGCTTCCATGACGTCGAGGCCGGCCTCGCAGACGTTCCATTCCAGGGCGCCGGCGCCGCCGGTTCTCTCGAGGGCGGCATCGACGCAGCGCCGCGCAGCATCGGCGAGTTCCGGCCCGACGCCGTCGCCGGTGATCAACGTTACGGTATGCTTGGCCATGGGAACTCCTCGGAAGCCCTTTCGGAAACGAGGAATGGTAGCAGGCAGCCCCCGGCCCGACAAGGCCGCCTCCTCGGGCGGCTACGCCTCGGGCGCAACCGAAGTGAGGGCCGCGACGAACTCGTCGGGCCGGTCGGGCGTGAGCACGATCGGGCGCCGGCCGTGGCGGTCGATGCGGACCAGGCTGTCGCCCCGGCTGGCGTAGAGATCCATGAGCCCGACCCTCGAGGACCAGTGGAGCCCGAAGCCGCCGAACAGCCCTCCCGCGCCGCAGATTCGGAGGGCGACGCCAAGCTCCTTCTTCGCCACGACGCGGGCGGAGGCGATCTCCTCGGCCGGGATATGCCGCGCCCGCCAGGGAAAGCGAATCCACAGCCCCCCGGCGTCGACCTCGAAGCGCTCGGGGCGCCACAGGCCCCAGATGAGCGCGTAGAGGACGACGACCCCTGCGAACAGCGCCGCGGCCACCAAGGGCTTGACCCGGTCGTATGGCCCCACCAGCAGGATCAGCAGCGGGAGCCCCACCGGCAGGAGCAGGCAGACCCACGTGATCGCCGCGACAACGGCGGACATCCTCGCCATCGCGAACGTCTGTCGGTCGCTCGTCACGGCCATGGGCCTACTCGATCGCCACGGTCGCCGCGGCGTAGCCCTCGTTGCCGAACAGGTCTTCCGCCTTCACCGCGATCCGGTGCGCTCCTTTCGCCAGCTCCTCCAGCTCGAAGCGGAACGTCTCGCTGCCCGCGTCGCAGATGCCGTCGCCCGGAAGCACCGCCACCCACTTGTCCGCGCTGTCGACGGCGTACCAGAGCCGGACGATGCGGCTGCCGGCGTCGGTCGCCGTTCCCGCGACGGTCACCTTCCCGCCTCTCAGGTCGGCCGTCAGCTCCACCTTCGGCGCGGTGTTGTCGATGACCACCCGGTTGGAGATTCGCGCCGCCGACAGCGCCGCCCCCGGCGGGTTCGCCCGGGAGTCGGAGGCCGTGGCGCGAAGCTCGTACAGGCCGTCGCCCACCGTTCGCGTGTCCCACACATACTTGGGCTCGCCCAGCGCCGAGGCGATCGTGATCCACGGGGCCGTGCCGACCTCGCGGAACTCGATGGTGAACGTCAGCTCGTCGCCGTTCGGGTCGGCCGCGGCGATCGCCACGTGCCGGAACGCCTTCTGTCCCTCCTCCTTGTTCGACGACGACCGCCCCTCAGCACCCCGGGCCGAGGGCTGAACCGTCACGCCCGACACCACCGGCGCCAGGTTGCCCACCTGGTAGATGAGCTGCACCTCGTGCACGACGGGCCCGGCGTCGCGCCCCGGCGTGAGCGTCAGGCGATATTGCAGGTACCGCCCGGCGGGCGAGGAAATCCGCAGGAAGCCCCGCGTGACGGGCAGCTCCTTCGACCATGCGCCCCAGGTCTTGTCGTCCGGCTCGCCCACGTTGCCGCTGCGCGTGGCGACGGTAAGCTTGGTGCCCGCGGGCACGGCCGCCTGAACGCGGATCGTGCCCCAGCCGGCGATCTGCTTGGCGTCGAGCGCCTTCGTCGTGAAAGTGCCCTTCTCCGCGAGCCCGGGGCCGATGGCGCCCACGCTGCCCTCGTTGGCCGTGCCGAAGACGATCCGCCCCGCTTCTCCCGCCGCCAACGCCGTCACCTGCTTCGCCTCCGTGTCGGCAAGCTGGGCGATCTCGTCGCCGTCGGTGCTCACCGAATACAGCACGCCGCCGTTGCCCGTGCCGAGGATCAGCCGGTCTCCCACGCGAAGCATGGCCAGCACCGTCACCGGGCGGCGGAACAGCGTCTCCACCATCCCGTCCGGGCGAATGTGGTACACCGCGTTGCCCGGGCCCGAGAGCCCCGCTGACGGGCCCGGCGCCGACGGCGGCCCCGAGGGCGGCCCGGCGTGCGGGCGCGGCGGCCCCGCCGTCGCGCCCGCACGCGCCGCCGGCCGCGTGGAGGGCGACCTTTCCGCGGGCGCAGGCACCGTCGTGGGGGTCGCGGGCTGCGTTTCCGGCACGGCCGGCCCGTCGCCCTCCGGCTGCGCGGATGCCCGGTCCGCCTTGCCGGCTTGGGCGTCGCTGGGCGGCGCCTTGCCGTCGCCGACGGCCCTCGCCGCGTCGGCCGTCGCCGCGAACAACCCGCCGCCGTCCGCGATCAGCGCCGACACCTCGCGCTCGTCCGCGTCCAGAATGACCCTCCCCGTTCCGGCGGCCGGGTCGATCGCCACCACCAGCCCGTTCTCGTCCGTTCCGGCATAGAGCGTTCCGCCGGGCCCGTGGGCGAGGCAGAGGATGTTCTTCGCCAGCTTGCCGGCGTGATAGACGACCTTCGCCTTGCCGGCGGGATCGATCTGGAAGACCTTTCCCTCCGGCCCGGTGGCGGCATAGAGCACGTTGCCCTCGCCCGGCAGGATGGCCCAGACGTACCTGACGGCGCCGTCCGCCCAGAGGCGCTTGACGGCGCCGTCGGCCCCGAGCCGATAGATGCCCGCCTCGTCGCCGCATGTGCCCGCCAGCAGCGCCCCATCCGCCCAGACCAGCGCGGCGACCATCGTCCCCGGGGGCTCGGCGAGCTTCTCGACCTTCCCGCCGGCGATCCGCCACACGGCGCACTCGCTCGCGGCGGCCGCGTAGATCGTCTTGCCCGCCGCGGCCAACGTCGATACCGCCGCCGGCGCCTTGTCCACGGGAACGATGATCTCCATCGCCCGCGCCACGCGCAGCTCGCCCAGCGACGTCACCACCACGCCGTTCAGGTCGCCGGCGGCGAAGTCGGCCTCGGTGGCATGGTGCCAGACGGCGGGCGACACGGCCCAGGCCGTCGCCGCGAAAACCAGCAGCGGCACTGCTGACAGCTTCGTCACTTCTCGTCCCCTTCCCGGCGTATGCGGGTCTCGGGCGGGCGGGCGGTCACGGTGAAGCCCGCCGACACCGACCCGGTGATCACCCTGTCGGTCTCGATCTTCTGCTCGATGGCCTGGCGCAGCGGCGCGGTGTCGAGGCGAGCGGCCTCGGCGATGATGGCCGCCTTGCTGCCGGGCAGGTCGGGCAGCTCGCGCTTCCGCAGCGCGAGCCCGCCGGACGGCAGCGGCAGGCGGAGGTAGAGCGTCGTCGCCTGCGGCTCCACGACGTGCTGAATGGCGGCGAGAAGCTGCTCCATCGTCCGCGGGTCGAAGCGGGACGGCTTCTCCTGGCGCTCCTGCGTGAGCGCCCGGGCGTAGTCGCAGACGGTCAGCTCGTAGTGCCCTTCGGGCAGGTCGTCCGGCAGGTCGAAGCGGATCGGCAGCCGGCGACGCGGCTTGCGGTACTCGCGGACGGCCACCTCGCCCCGAATCGTCTCGCCCGGCTTGAACGTCTCGCCCTCCAGGCGGAGATCCAGAAGGTTGGCCCGCGTGTTGACCGGCTCGATGTCAAACGACACGTCGATGCGCTCCACCTTGGGCGGGGCCCCCAGCGGGCTGTTCAGCAGCGCCGCCAGCGGGCGCGACACGTCCGACGCCAGCTCCAGCACGTCGGCGCCGCTGCTGACGTTCCGGCTGCGATAGCGCCCCAGCTTGCCGAAGTCCACGTCGACGGTGTAGCGGACGGTGTGCTGCTCGGGCAGCTCCACCCAGCCGCGGGCCGCGTCCATGATCAGCGACCCCGCCAGCGACGCCGTCAGCCAGCGGTGATAGAGCACCGCGTAGGACAGCCGGCGGGTGCGCCTCGGGGCCGACCAGCGGGCGGTGACGGTCATGGGGACCATGGGCGCCTCCGCCCCGAGGCGCCCGGCGACGCCGACGTACTCGTCGCGCTCGATGGCGCCCGTCACCTTCAGCGTCGAGGCGATCTTGAAGCTGCCCAGCAGGCTCGAGATCACCGTGTGCACGTAGGCCGGGCCCATCGGAATCGACACGTCGCCGGCGGCGAAGAACTCGTGCCCCAGCGCCAGCACGCGCCCGTCCACCACGTCGGTGCAGGTGCCGGCCGCCAGCCAGTCGGCGTCGCCGCGGACGAGCGGGATGGCGATGGCGGCGCCCGGCTGGAGCCTGGCGGCCTTCGCGGCGTCGGCCTCCACGCCGCCCACGGACCCCGCCTGCACGGGCACCATGCCGAGGGGGCGGAAGAGGCGGTCGGCCTGCTCGAGCGTGTGCCGCCCGGCACCCGCGATCATCAGCGGCACCGTGAGGGGGACCAGCCGCGGCCCCGGCGCCGCCGCGGCCGGCGCGCGAAGTCGCTCCGGCACGGCCAGTTGGGCGAAGTCGCGCTTGCGCGGGTCGAGCACGGCCGCCAGGTACGCCGGCGGAAACCGCACGGGCACGGCCGCCTGCGTCGTCGGCTTCGTGCCAGGCCGGCGCGTTCCCGGCAGGAACCCCGCGACGGCCACCATCTGCGTGATCGGCTGGATGCCGCACTGCGGGCGGTTCTGCGCCCGCCAGCCGTAGGCCACGGCCCCGATGATCTTGTCCTTGCCGTCGCGCGGGTCCGTCACGTAGACGGGCGAGCCGCTCATGCCGGCGATGATGCCGCTTTCGAGCAGGTCCACCCCGTCGATGTCCTTGCCGGAAAGCCGGGCGAGGATGATGTCCTGCTGCGGGCCCCACCGCTTCAGCACGGAGACGATCTCCACGTCGAACCGGCGGATCGTCGTGCCGGCCATC
>CAZMDT010000075.1:0-10684 GCA_964564965.1 uncultured Planctomycetaceae bacterium
CCCCGGCCGTTACTGCTGACGGCTTCCACAACGGCTGTCAAAGGAGAACGCCATGAAGCCGCTGACAGTGGGCGTGATCGGTTGCAGCGGATGGGGCCGCCAGCATTTCATCAGCATCAATCAGGACGTGCCGGAGATGCGCGTGGTGGCGCTGGTGGACACCGCGCCGGAGCGGATCGCCCGGGTGCGCCGCGAGTTCCTGCCCCGGCGCCGCCTGAAGACCTACGCCGACCATCGGAAGATGCTTGCGGAAGTCCAGCCGGACGCCGTGATTGTCTCCACGCCGCACACGCTGCACTTCCGTCACGCCTACGACGCCCTCGAGGCCGGCGCCCACGTGCTCGTCGACAAGCCGATGGTCACCAGCTCCGCGCACGCCCGCCGGCTGGTCGCGGCCGCCCAAAAGCACAAGCTCGACCTCCAGATCGCCATCCAGGGCACCTACACCGACACCTTCGCCTACGCCCGCCAGCTCATCACCGACGGCACGGTCGGGCCGCTCCAGCTCGCCACGGGCGTGCTTGCCCAGGGCTGGATGAAGGGCACCACCGGGAAATGGCGCCAGGACCCGAAGCTCTCCGGCGGCGGGCAGCTCTACGATTCCACCTGCCACGTGCTCAGCGCCATGGTGTTCCTCGTCGATTCGCCGGTGACGGAGGTCTTCGCCTGGGCCGACTACAAGGGCTGCAAGGTCGACATCAACGCCGTCGCCGCAATCAAGTTCGAGAACGGCTGCATGGCCACCATCACCTCCGGCGGCAACTGCCGCGCCTGGTACAGCCATCTCGTGTTCCAGGGCGAGAATGCCCTCATCGAGATCAGCCCGCACGGCGGCAGCTTCCGCGTGAACAGCCGGGACCGGAAGAAGGATATCACCGCCGTGCCGAAGGGCTGGGCAACCCCCACCGTCACGCCGGTGCGCAACTTCGCGGACGCGATCCTCGGGCGCAGCCGACCGCGCTGCGACGGCCGACTCGGGCTTCTGCTGGCCGAGCTGATGGACGGGATCTACGCCTCCATCGACAAGGGCCGGCCGGTCAAGGTCGCGCGGAAGTAGCCTGCCGGCGGGCCGGCGGCGTTCCCCGCCACGCCGGGGCAGGAGACGGCGCCTTCGACACGGCGGCGCCTGCCGCGGCGAGCGGCCTCGGGAGCTGTGTCGGCGGCCCGCTGCCGTCGCAGCCTCCCGCAAGGAGGACCCCCGCCACGCCGATTGCCGCCAGGATCGCCCTTGTCGTTTTCACCCTGCGCTGCCTCGCCGCCATGTTACCGCTCGCGCGGCGGCATGTGAAGCGCGCCGCGCCGCCGGCGCGCCCGCGGGACGGAGTGCTGCGCCGCAACGCCGCGCCGCCGCCCGCCGCCGGCGAATACCCCGTGTCCCGCTTTCGGCGGGCTCCCCCGCGCGGTATCCTGGCGCCCACACCACTTGCTGAAAGGGAACGCCATGCTCGATTGGCCCTGGGAAACCTGGCTGGTCTTCTTCATCCCCTTCATCCTGCTGGTCGTCGGCGTGGTCATCTGGCTGCTGCTCCGCCAGACGATCCGCACGCGCATGCGCGTGGAGCGCAGCATCCGCGACGACCCGGACATCAACGAGTGGCTGGTCGCTTTCGGCTGGAGTCGCAAGGTGCTTTACCTGCCGACCGTGGCCGTCTCGCTCGTCGCGGCGATCATCATGTTCATCGACCCCGACTGGTCGCACCGGCACCTGCTGGGGGGCATCTGGTTCGGCGTGTTCTTCGTGAACTTCCTGATCGATGAGTACGAGATGAGCGTCAAGGTGATCCTGATCGGCGTGCTGTTCATTGGCGTGCTGTTCCTGTGGCTGGGCTTCCTGCGCTGGCTGGTGCCGTTCCTGGAGGCCTTCGAGAGGATTCGCATCGCCATGAACGGCACGGGCTACCTCGTCATCGCGGTCCTGTTCACCATTGCCATCGCCATCGCGTGGGTGAGGGGGCTGTTCTACTACGTCGCCATCACCCCCAACTACATGAACATCCAGGTCGGCCCGACCGAAACCGGCGAGCAGATCTCGCGCGAGGAATACTCCACGCGCGTCGACACCGGCGACTTCCTCGAGCGCGTCCTGGGCTTCGGGCGCATCATCATCACCTTCGCCGATCAGCGCCGCCAGCCGATCATGCTGCTGGTGGGGCGCATCGGGCGCAAGGCCGCACGCCTCGAGTCCATCCGGGGCAAGCTCGCCATGGACCGGTACGACCACCACGACGAGTTCCTGCCGGACCGGCGGCCGGAGGGCCACGGCGAGCGCGGCGAGGATGAGAAGCCCCCCGGCGAGGCCGGACCCGCCGGGCGCTAGCCCCGCTCAGCGGTAGCCGAGGTATCGCAGGTCGGCCTCGTCGAGCCCGAAGTGATGGCCGATCTCGTGCAGGACGGTGATACGGATCTGGCGCCGCAGCCGTCGGTCCGGAACGTGCCCGAGCCGGTCACTTGCGGCGGCGATCACCCCCAGGCGGAATATCTGCACCTTGTCCAGCAGCACGCCCGAGTGCTGGACGCTCCGCTCGGTCAGCGGGATGCCCGTGTAGAGCCCGCAGAGCGCCCGCCGGCTGCGCACCCCCAGCCGCCGCATGTCCCGCGCCGACGGCACGTCGTCCACGACCACCGGCACCTGCTCCACCAGCCGCTGAATCCACGCCGGCAGCGACGCCAGCACCGACTCCAGCATCGCGTCGAACCGCGCCCGAAGCTCCGCATCCAGCACCGCGGGATCAGCCTGCCCGGCGTCCTTCGAGCCCATCAGAGGCACTCTCTTGGGTCGGTTATGTGGCCGGTGACGGCCGACGCCGCCGCCGTCAGCGGGCTGGCCAGGTAGATCCTCGCCTCCTTGTGCCCCATGCGGCCGGGGAAGTTGCGGTTCGTCGTCGAGACGACGGTGATGGGCCGGTTGGCGCGGCCGAACGTGTCCGCCGGGCCGCCAAGGCACGCCGCGCAGCTCGCCGGGCCGATCCGGCACCCCGCCTCCGTCAGCACGTCCCTCAGGCTCCGGCCGTCGGTCCGGCCCGCCGCAGGCCTGTCGAGGCCGGCGTCGACCTCGGTGGTGGCCGGCACGATGAAGGTCTCGACGGCGACCTGCCTGCCGTCGAGCACGCGTGCGGCGGCGATGAAGTCGGCCATCTTGCCGCCCGTGCACGAGCCGATGTACACGCGGTCCACCGCCACGTCCGCAAGCTCCCGGGCCGTCGCCCGGCGGTCCGGCGAGTGCGGTTGTGCCACCGTCGGGGCCAACTTCGCCGCGTCGAACTCGACCGTCGCCTCATACGCCGCGTCCTGGTCGCTGACGACCGGCTCGAAGTCCGGCGCGTCGGCCCGCGCGCGGCTGCGCACGTAGGCGAGTGTCTTGTCGTCCGCTGCGATGATGCCGCTCTTGCCGCCCGCCTCGATCGCCATGTTGCAGATCGTGCACCGTTCGTCCATGCCGAGCGCCGCGATGCCCTCGCCGCAGAACTCCATCGCGCGGTACGCGGCCCCCTCCACGCCGATCTCACCGATCACGTGAAGGATCATGTCCTTGGCCATCACGTAGTCCGGCGCGACGTTGTGGAACACGAACCGCATCGACGCCGGCACGCGGAGCCACAGCTTGCCCGTCCCCATCACGAACCCCGCTTCCGTGTTTCCGATGCCCGTGGCGAACTCCCCGAACGCGCCGTGCGTGCAGGTGTGGCTGTCCGTGCCCAGCAGCAGCTCCCCCGGGCGCGTGTGGCCGTTCTGGGGCAGCGCCACGTGGCACACGCCGCGGTAGCTCGTCGCCGCCGGGTCCTCGTAGGCCGGCGGAACCCCCTCGCACCCGGCCACGATGAAGTCCGGATCGTAGTAGTGCCGAATGCCCTGCCGCCGGGCGAACGCACGCAGCAGCTCGATGTTCCGGTGCGCCTTCGCGTCCGCCGTGAAGATGTAGTGGTCCGGGACGATCACGATCTTCCCGGGGTCCCACACCGGCGTGCCCCGGCCGAACTGCTCCTCGAACACCCCGATCGTGCCCGGGCCGCAGATGTCGTGCGTCATCAGCACGTCCACCTCGCACCAGACGGTCTCGCCGGGAGATGCCTCCGTCCGCCCGGCGTGGGTCGCCAGGATCTTTTCCGTGATGGTCATTGCCATGGTTGCGTTCCCGCGGCGGCCGGCGCAGGGCGCCCGGGCTACCAGGTGGGCTCGTAGCCCTCGGCCGCCAGGTTGAATGACTCCTTGTAAACATGGACGCGCTTCGTAGGCCGCCCGTCTGCCCCCACGAGCGGCCGGCCCGCGTGCGTCCAGGCGAGGATGCTGCCCTTCAGCACCTCGGCCGCCAGGCCCTGCCCGCGCAGCTTCTTGGCGTATGCCCCGGCCCGCCCGCCGATGGTGCAGTAGGTGACGATCCGCCTGTGGCGGTACGCCGCGAGGTCGCGCTCGAACTGCTCTTCCGTGACCGCGCCCGGAATCATCGACACCTCCCACTCCGCCGGCTCGCGAACGTCCACGAGCACGAGCGGCTCGCCCCGCGCCAGGGCGCCCGTCAGCTCGGACACCGTGACCTCCGGCACGTCGGCGAACGTGAGGAATCTGGCGGTTTCGTAGAGCTGGTCAATCCTCTCGAGCCTGGCGGCCGCCTCCTTTGGCGGCGGGCCGCAGCCGGCTGACAGTACGGCCAGCAAGGGCAGCGCCGCCACGAGCCGCAGCGCCCGGCGGTTTGTCCGTGGGTCAGAGATCATGCGCTTGCCTTTCCAGACGGCGCGCGGCACCGCGGCGTCCGCGGAGCTGTCCTCGTCCCTCCGCGGACACCGTAGTGTACCGAACTTGCCCCTCGGTTTCAGGGGCCAGCGCACCAGAGATCCCCCGCGGCCGGGCAAATCCATGCCACACGGCGATTTGGGCAATACTCCGGGCGGGGGCGTGGTTATACTCATTGAAAGGACTTCGCGCCGGCAGCCGAATCGGCCGATGAGCAATGCAAATGCTCCCCCGGCCCGGGCCGGACGCGAGCCAACTCAGGAGTCCGACAATGGACACGTCACGCTGGGCGATGGCGGCGGTGCTGGTGCTCGCGATCTGCGGGCAGGCCGTGGCGGACGAGGCGGCGGACAAGGCGGCGGAACAGCAGGCGGCGGCCCGCAAGGCGGCCTGGGCCGCGATGCAGGCGGCCTACCGGGCGGAGCAGCGCAAGGCCGTCGATCTCTACACACAGGTGCGGCCGTACGCGGCGGCCGATCTGTCGCACGAGAACAGCGTGAAGGACCTGCTTCGCGGCTTTGTGACGCACTCCCAGGCGGCCGACGGCAAGTACGTGGCGTACGTGTTCCTGCGCTGGGGCGATCTGAACCGGCAGATTCCGCGCTGCTCGGCCGAGCACTACAGCAACTGGGACGGCTACGTCGCGGTCGGGGAGGGCTCGGCGACGGTGGTGGGTGAGTACGCCTTCGACGACGCCTCGGCCGCGCCGGGTTCCGAGACGCCGCAGGTGGCGCCGGAGCGTCTGAACAGATGGCTGAGCCGCGGCCCGCGCGAGGGCTCGGGGCGCGACAGGCTCAAGACGTGGCAGGGCGCCTCAACGGTCGAGTGGCAGTCAGGCGTGGTGGGGGCGACCGACGGCCTGCTCGTCCGGCTCGACCTGCCGGGCCAGACGGCGACGGTGGGCATCACGGCCGGCAAGTTCATCACGTCGGTCGAAGTCACGCCTTTGCCCGCCGACAAGGCGGCACAGATCCAGGCGGCACTCGCGAAGGCAGCGGCAAGGAGGCAGCGCCACACGAAGCCGGCACCATAGCCTCCTCCGGGGGCTCCAAGGGCATACGGCACGGCCCGGTCGCGCGTCGGTCGGGCCGTGTTTGCGCGCTCACGTGCGGCCGGTCGTGCCATTCGCGCGCGGCCGCCAACGCGATTCCCATCGCTGCTCGATGGCGGCCCGCCACCGCTCGGCGGCGGCCTTCAGCTCGGCGGCCAGATCGGGCTCGTCGCCCGCCAGGTTCCGGCGCTCCCCCACGTCAACGCCCAGGTTCGACAGGTGCACCGCGTCCTCCGGCGCCGCGCCCTCCACCAGCACGCCGTTGAGGACGAGCTTCCACCTGCCGCGACGGACGGCCGTCTGGTTGCGCATCTCCCAGAAGATCTCCTCGTGCGGCGACGCCTGCCCCTCACCGGCCATGGGGAAGATGTCGCGCCCGTCAAGCTCGTAGGCGCCGGCGTCGCCGCCGGCCGCTGAAAGAAACGTCGGGAAGATGTCCATCGCCGCGGCGAGGCCCCCGCAGACCTGCCCGTCCGGGATTCGCGCCGGCCAGCTCAGCAGGGCGGGCGTGCGGATGCCGCCGTCGTAGAGACTGAACTTGTGACCCTTGAGGGCGCCGGCGGAGCCGCCGTAGTACGGGTCCTGGGTGCCGTCGAGCCAGTTGCGGCTCTCCCGGCTGGGGCCGTTGTCGCTCATGAAGAAAGTGCAGGTGTTCCCGGCGATGCCGAGCCGCTCGACCTCGGCCATCACGCGGCCCACGCCGTCGTCCATCGCGCTGAGCATGGCGGCCATGATCCGCCGGTCGGGCGGCAGGTGCCCGAACCGGTCGAGGTACTCCGCCGGGGCGTGCATCGGGTAGTGGGGGGCATTCCACCCGACGAACAGGAAGAACGGCTCGTCGGCGCGTGCGGCCTGGCGGAGCCAGGCGACGGAGCGCTCGGCGATCAGGTCGGTGAGATAGCGCCCGTTAGAGTAGACCTCCCGGCCGTTGTGCCAGAGGTCGTGGGTGGGGTCGTTGCCGGGGCCGCCGGAGTTCATGCCCCAGTAGAAGATGTGGGAGTAGTAATCGACGCAGCCGGCGAGGAATCCGAAGAACTCCTCGAAGCCGTGGTCGTTCGGCCGCGAGCCCGGCGCCAGCCCGAGGTGCCACTTACCGATCAGGGCCGTGCGGTAGCCGAGCCCCTTGAGCGCCGTCGCGAGCGTCGGCACCTCCGGCGGCAGGCCGGTCGCCGTGCGGTGCCCGGCGAGTATGGCGCGGACGCCGGCGTTGCCGGGATACCGCCCGGTGAGCAGGCTGGCGCGCGAGGGCGAGCAGACGGGGGAGTTCGAGTAGAAGTCGGTGAAGCGAACGCCCCCGGCGGCGAGTCGGTCCAGGTGGGGCGTGCGGAAATCCGCGGCGCCCATGCACGACAGGTCGCCGTAGCCCTGGTCGTCGGTGAGGAAGACGATGAAGTTCGGTTTGTCGCTCATCGGGTGGGCTCCGGTGCGGCGTGGCGGGCGATAGCCGCCACGAGTGCGGGAATCGTGTGCGGGTCGGCGGTGACGGTGGCGGGCAGGCCGTGCGCGGCGAGCGTCTCGGCCGTCGCCGGGCCGAGGGCGGCACGCTTCACCGGCGAGGGGTCCACGTCCAGCGTCGCCGTCAGCGCGAGGAAGTTGACCACCGTCGAGGACGAGGTAAACGTGATCCAGTCGACGGTACCCGCACGCAGGGCGTCGGCGGCTTCCTCGGGCAGGGCGGCGGGGCAGCGCGTCTCGTAGGCGGCTACCTCGAGGACGTCGGAGCCGGCCGACCGCAGCGCCTCGGCGAGCGCCGGCGGGGCGATGTCCGCCCGCGCCAGCAGGATGCGCCGCCTCTGGGCACTGGCGAGGGCCGATAACGCCGCCCCGAGGGCCTGCGTGGTGTACTCGTGGGGGACGAGGTCGGGACTGATGCCGCGTCGGCGGAGCGCGTCGGCCGTCGCGGGGCCCACCGCGGCCACCTTGACGCCGGCAAGGGCGCGGGCGTCCAGCCGGTGGGCGGCGAGCCGGGCGAAGAAGGCCTCAACGCCGCTGGGGGACGTGACGAGGAGCCAGTCGAAATCGCCCGCGCGGCGGACGGCGGCGTCCAAGGCCGAGGTGTCGGCAGGGGGGCGAATCTCGATGGCCGGGGCGCAGATGACGTGGGCGCCGCGCTCCGCGAGGCGCTCCGCCAGGTCGTCGGTACGCCCGGCGGCGCGGGTGACCACCACCGTCCGCCCCCGGAGCGGGAGCCTGTCAAACCACGACAGCCGGCCCTGAAGGCGGCCCACCTCGCCGATGATGACGACGGCAGGAGGTCGCACGCCGGCGGCGGCCGCTTCGGCGGGCAGCGTGGCGAGCGTCGCCGACGTCGTCCGCTGGCGGGCCGAGCCGGCACGCTCGACGATCACGGCGGGCGTGCCCGGCGCCCGCCCGGCGGCCAGCAGGTGTTTGGCGATGGCCGCCAGGCCCGCCACGCCCATGTAGACCACGAGCGTGTCGATCCTCGCCAGGGCGGCCCAGTCAAGGGCGGAGCCCGCCTTGTCGGCGTCCTCGTGGCCGGTAACGAGCGCCACGGCCGACGCGTCGCGTCGGTGCGTGAGCGGCACGCCGGCATACGCGGCGGCCGCCAGGCCCGCCGTCACGCCCGGCACGATGCGAAACGGCACGCCGGCCGCGGAGAGGGCCTCGGCCTCCTCGCCGCCGCGGCCGAACACAAGCGGGTCGCCGCCCTTCAGCCGGACCACCAGCCGCCCCTCGCGGGCCTTCTCCACGAGCAGGCGGTTGATGGCGTCCTGCTCGGCTCGCGCGCCGCCGGGCGCCTTGCCGACGTAGATTCGCTCAGCATCGGCGGGGCAGAGCCGCAGCACGTCCGCGGAAACAAGCCTGTCGTAAACTACTGTTTCCGAGCGGCTTATCCACGTAGCGGCCTCGGCGGTGAGCAGGTTCGCCCCGGCGGGGCCCGCCCCGGCCAGCACCACCAGGCCCGCATTGGCAGGTTCGTGAGGCACGGCAGGTATTCTAGGGGCTTCCCTGAGGCCAGGCAAAAAAAGCCGGGGCTATTTAAGCGCGGGCGGGTCCACGCCGATTCCCCAATAGAGCCTAACTCTCTCTTGGAGCCACAGGTGATGACACGATCAACGAAGTTCCTTCCGGAGCGGAGGCGTCACTCGCGGACGCGTCTGGAGATGCGGTTGAAGGGCATTCGGCTCGATCCCGACGGCGGCGACGTGGTCGACACGCTGAACATGATCGACATCTCGCGGAGCGGCCTGGGCGCGGTCAGCGACCGGGGGTTCTACCCCGGCCAGCGGATGGTGCTCTGCCTGCCGCTGAGCCACGAGAACGGCCGGCGCAACGTGTACGCCACCATCGTCCGGTGCAGCCATGCAGACAGCGGCTACCGCGTCGGCCTGGCGTTCGACACCTCTTCCGTCGGGACCTGGTGCGGAGTGACCAGCAGCGTTGCCGCGGCCTGACGAGCCCAGTCGGCTATGGCGCTGCAATGAACATACCGTCCCATCCGGGGCGACATGGGCCCGTACGGCCCATTTTTTTTGCGCTCGCCGAGGGGGCGACAGGTGCCCTTGACTTCGCGAAGGGATTTGCCGAAGATGATTCGGTGGCGGCCCTTGCGGCCGCCGAGCGGGCAGCACCTGCCCGATTCCCAGCGGCGCCACTGGGGATTAGTGTAACGGTAGCACGACTGACTCTGGATCAGTTAGTGAAGGTTCGAATCCTTCATCCCCAGTTGAGCCCGGTCCCGGCGGCCGGGCTTCTTCTTGCGCGCTTTCAGCGGCGCCAGACGCGCCGGGCCCAGCGCCCCAGCGCTCCCGCCAGGCAGAGCCGGCGGTAGCCTTCGGGATCGGGCGCGAGCAGGCTGAGGCGCTCGCCGGCCTGGCCGGTCGACAGCACGCGGAGCAGCACCACGTCGACGCCGGCGGGCATGCCGCCGGTGAGTTCCGGCAGGGCGGACGCCACGTCCAGCCCGGAGGGCGCCTCAGCCGGCACGAGCGCATCGCCCTGCACGAACGATGGGTTCGCCGCCGCTGAAAGCAGGCCGAGATCGAACGCCACGAGGCCTTCGCCGATCGCCCGGTTCGCCGCGGGCAGGGCCGTCGCTTCCTCCGACGCCGGCGCCGCCTCGCCGACGGTGCTCGCGCCGGCCGCTGCGGCAACGGACACCAACACCGCACCCGTGAGAATGGTTCTCAGGTAACGCATGCAGTTCGCTCCGTTCTTGCGGGCAGCCGGGCCACAGGCCCCGGCCGCTCCCTCCAGGCCGCGACGCCCCGACGCATACGTCTAAGGGCAAGCGCCGCAGCACGTTGAGCCAGAGATTATACCCCACGACCTCCGAAGCGCCAACCCCTGTTCGCGCCGCTGTGACACATCATGCGAGATTCTCGGGACGCCCCGGCCGGGCCTGGCGCGCGGGGCGCATAAGCAGGGCGGGCCGCTCCCCAGAAGCGGCCCGCCCTTCGTGCGCCAGTCTCGTGCGACTGCTGCCCGGCTACAGGATCGGCATGCGCCAGCGGCGGCGGACGTAGCATCCGAGCCCCGCGGCGGCCATCAGCAGCGCGCCGATCGTGGCCGGCTCCGGAATCACCGTCGGCGGGGTGATCGGCGAGCCGGACACCGTTATCGAGTCGTTGCCGCACTCGATCGTCAGGTGCAGGCCGATGTCCTCGACCGTCTCGGCCGTCAGCAGCCCCTCCGGGTCCACCCAGTCCAGCGGAACCGTCCACTCACGGAACCAGGTGCAGTCCTCATCGCGCCACACGCCGGTGGGGTAGTGCGGGTCATTCGTGTAGTACCCGCCGCCCTTGATGGTGCCGTAGCTATACAGCGCGATATCCATGTCCACCACGCCGATCGCCGAGCCGACCTTGTTGGGGTCCTGGTCGACGACCCACGGCCGGACGCTGGCCTCGACGCTGCGGCCCTGACGCCAGCTCGAAGTCGGCG
>CAZMDT010000075.1:10694-11189 GCA_964564965.1 uncultured Planctomycetaceae bacterium
CGAGTTCGCGCCGTAGCCGCCGTCATCGCCGATGATCGTGACAACGTCGCTGTTGGGGTCGACCACCGTGCCGACCTCGTATTCGATGGCGAACAGCGAGCCGGGCGCCGCATCGTGGTCGAACTCCTGGTACGTGCCCGTGGCCGGGTCGTAGGCCCGCCAGGGCAGGTCGCCGCCGTCATCGTAGTCCGTCGTGGCGATGCCGAAGTCGTACGTCCCGTCGCCGTTGACGTCCAGCAGCAGGTCGCCCATGCGGTACGTGCTGTTGTAGTCGTAATCGAGCTTGCGGCCCATCGAGCTGACCAGCAGCACCTGGAGCGACGGCTCGGCCGTGTCCGGGTTCAGCCGCCAGTACAGCGCCTCCAGGTCCATCCGCTCACCGGTGCTTCCGCCCGGGCTGGGCTCATGCCCGATGCCGGGATACGACACCGGCGCGTAGTTGTTCTGCTCCAGCCAGTACGTGCTGTACGGCGCCGAGGACGGCGCCCAGCCGTT
>CAZMDT010000076.1:0-10861 GCA_964564965.1 uncultured Planctomycetaceae bacterium
CCCTCGGCGCCTCGCGGATGAGCGGCTCCGACAAGCAGACGTACTACAAGCTGGGCACCTCGCCGCGCGTGCCCGACACCGCCGAGGACTTCGCCAGGACGCTGACGGCCTTCGGGTGCTGCCACGGAGACACCGCCCTCATCGAGGGCGTCTGCTCGCTGCGGGCGTTCTACCACCTCGTCGAGGCGGGCGTGCCGTTCCCCCACGACCCCGACGGCGCCTTCATCGGCTACAAGACCGACCACGACCCCTACGAGCGCGCCACCTCCGCCGGGCCGAAGACAAGCAGGTACATGGCCGAGTGCCTCCAGGCCGAGGCCGAGCGGCTCGGCGTGCGCATCGTGGACCACCACCTGGTCGTCCGCTTCGTCACGGCCGGGGGCCTCGGGGCCGGGGCGCCCTCCCGGGTCGTCGCGATGATCTGCATCGACCGCAGCCGGGCGGACGCCCCGGGCGCCGCCCTGGCGGCGTTCGTCGCCGACAACTGGGTGCTCGCCGCCGGTGGGCCGGGCGAGCTGTACGAGGCCAGCGTCTATCCGCCCGGTCAATACGGCATTCACGCCCCCGCGCTGCTCGCCGGGCTCGAGGCGTGCAACCTCACCGAAAGCCAGTTCGGGCTCGCCAGCACCGCCTTCCGCTGGAACGTCTCCGGCAGCTACATGCAGGTGATCCCG
Organism: uncultured Planctomycetaceae bacterium; assembly: GCA_964564965.1. GTDB lineage: Bacteria > Planctomycetota > Phycisphaerae > SM23-33 > SM23-33 > CAZMDT01. The sequence goes on from CAZMDT010000076.1 coordinate 675, forward strand.
CGGATCTGCTCCACCGACGCCGACGGCCACGACGAGCGCGAGTTCCTCACCGAGTACTTCCCGGACATGCCCGCCCTGGCCACGAACATCGTCCTGAAGGGCTACCAGTGGCCCCCCGACGCCGAGCGCATCGCCGGGCACAAGTCGTCGCTGATCGACATGGCCGTCCACCAAGAGACCGTCGTCCGCGGGCGGCGGGTGTGGATGGACTTCCTGCATGACCCCGCCGGCCCCTCGGCAGGCTTTGATGTGCAGGACTGGGACGCCTTCCGCGTCAGCAGGCTCGGGGCGGAGGCGCTGGCCTACCTGGAGAAGACGGGCGCCCTGCAGGCCAGGCCGATCGAGCGGCTCCGCCACATGAACCCCGAGGCGATCGCGATCTACGCCGAACACGGCATCGATCTGGCGCGCCCCGGCGGGCCCGGCCTGGAGATCGCCCTCTGCGCCCAGCACATGAACGGCGGCTTCGCCGTCGATCGCTGGTGGCGGAGCAACCTGGCGAACGTGTTCGTGATCGGCGAGATGGCGGGCACGCACGGGGTGAAGCGCCCGGGCGGGTCGGCGCTGAACGCCGGGCAGGTCGGCGCGCTGCGGGCAGCGGCGTACGTCGCCGCGGCTTGCCCCCCCGGTGAGCCCGCGCTCGCGCCGGCGGAGGCCCCGCTGCGGCAGGCGCTCGCCGAGGCGCTCGGCGGCATCCGCCGCCTGCTGACGGCCTCGTCGGCATCGGCGCCGACGCCGCAGGAGCTGCTCGCCGACATTCGTCGCCGCATGACGCGCCACGGCGCGCATCTCCGCAGCCGCGACGGCGCCGCCTGCGCACTGGCGGAGGCGAAGGCCCAACTGGCGGCCCTGAAGACGGAGGGCATTCGCACGGCCTCTCCCGCCGAGCTGCCGGCGGCCGTCCTCGCCTCACAGCAGAGCCTCACCCACGCCGCCGTGCTCAAGGCCATCTGCGCCCTGTTCGATCGCGGCGCGGGCAGCCGCGGCAGCCACTGCGTGCTCGATCCGGGCGGCCTCGCGATGCACCCGAAGCTCACCGACCCCGCCACCGGCGAGCCGCTGCGTTTCCGGCCGGAGAACACCTCGCTCCGTGATGAGATCCTCGTGGTAACCTACAATCCAGGGGCGGACGACCTGTTCGACGTTCGCGCCACGGCCCCGCGCCCGATGCCGCAGCGCGACGCGGCCTTCGAGCCCGCCTGGGCCGCGTTTCGAGAGGGCCGAATCTACGAGCAGTGACGGCGGGCGCCCGGCCGTGCGTATATCCTTCAGGCTCGCGGGCCGTGACACTGATCGAGACGATGGCCGTTGCCGCGGGGCTCGGCGCCGACGCCATGGGCGTCAGCGCCGCCATCGGGGTGCGCTGGCACGGGCGGCGCCACCGGCTCCGCCTGGCCTGGCACATGGGGCTGTTTCAGTTCCTCATGCCGCCGCTGGGGTGGCTGCTCGGCCGCCAGGTCGCCGAGCTGGTCACCGGTGTCGGCAAGTACGTCGCGGCGGCGCTGCTGGCGGGGATCGGACTGAAGATGCTCATCGAGGCGGCACGGTCGGGCCCCGGTGCGCTCGCCGAGCGTGCCGAGGAGGCCGCCGAGCACGCCCTGAGCGCCCACCCGCGCGATCCGACCCGGGGCTGGCCCCTCATCGGCCTGGCGTTCGCCACAAGCCTCGACGCCCTCGTCGCGGGGTTCTCCTTTGCCCTGCACGGCGAGACGTCGATCTGGGGGGTGAGCCTGGTGATCGGCCTGACCGCCGCCGCGATGGCGATGGTCGGCGTGGCCGTCGGCAAGCGGGCGGGCAAGGCGTTCGGCAAATGGGCCGAGGCGGCCGGGGCTGTTGTGCTGATCGCCCTGGCCGTTACCTTGCTATGGCTGTAGGCGGAGCGGACGCCGGCGCGCCGTCAGCGCCAGAAGCCCGCCGACGGCCAGAAAGGCCAGCGTCGACGGCTCCGGCACCCATGTCCCGGGGCCGGGCCCGCTGTCGCCGAAGGCGTCCTCGCCGCTTTGGGGGGCGTTCCCCCCGGCACCATGGTACCCGCTCGTCCGCAGCACCGTCTGCGGCATGTCGGAGGCCAGAAGCTGCCCGAACGCCAGGCGCACGTTGCCCTCCTGCATGCGGAAGTGCATCACGACGTAGCCGGTGGGGTTGACATCGCCGAGGCTGGTGTTGACGAAGCCGTCCTTGTCGGGGTCCCACAGGCCGCCGCGGGCGTACGTCAGGACGTTCTGGTAGGGCGCCTCGCCGTAGAGGCTGGCGGGCAGTTCCGGCTGCGGCCAGGGGACGGGCTCGACGACCAGCGGCAGCTCATCGTGCAGCACGCCCCGCTCGGCCAGGATGGGCTCGGCGTAGAGCAGGTCCGCCACTGCCGCCATCACCGTCAGTGCGACCAGGCCCCGTGTCAGCATGTTCAGCGACCTCCGTTCCAAGCGTGAGGTATCCTCGCCCCGCTGTGGCCCCGGGCGTGCAGGCTCCCTCAGCGACAGCGGCCGGCACACAGGGAACATACGATTCGCCCCCGGTATCGGCCAACCAGATGTGGCAAAGCGGACCGCACATAAGGCACGCTCAGGAAGTGGCTTCGATTGACATGTCCCCCGCTGCCAGCACCTGCCGCCCCAGGCCGCCCCAGGCAAAAGCGCCAACGCCGCCGAACGCCCGACGGCCGGGCGCCCGCGGCTACTCCTGCTTCAGCAGCTCCGCGGCACGCTCCTCGATGTCAGCCGCGATTGCCGACTCCAGGCCCTCGTCCCGCCCGAGGTCCGTGACGACGGCCGGCTTGTCCTCCTCCTCGCCGTAGCGCACGCGGAGCCGCCCCTCGCCGACCAGGCTGAACAGGTCGTACGCCTCCGCCGTGTTGGTCACCTGGAGTGTGCGCCGGTCGGAGCGCGACACGCGGACCTTGACCTCCGGGCGGTACGTCGTGCCGGCGGGGGTTTGGGGCACGACGTTGACCTCGGCGGTGCGATAGATCGTCTGGAGCGACCCTTCCATCAGGTCCCGCGCCGTGGCGGCGTCGCGGCGCCAGAACTCCACGAAGTGCTGCCCGGTCATCCGGTCGGTGCGGATGACGGCGTCGCGGCGGCTGGTCTGGGCGACCTCGAAGCGATACCGCCGAAGCGTCATCAGCGACGCCCGCCAGACGGCATCGAAATTCTGCTCGGCAGCCGACAGCTCCCGCGCGGGCGCCGCCGGCGTGGTGTAGGCGGCGCATCCCGCCATGGAGGCACCCAGCAGGGCCGCCAGACATGCTGTGGAAACAGAGCGCACGAGCGGTTCACCTTTCCGCCGCGGCCGGAGCGGCCGGCGCTGGCTCGACCTCGCATTGTATCCTATGCTTCAGTCGGCACAAGCCATCAACCAAGGCAACCGCGAGCTGGCCCGTTAAGGCCCAGCACCAATGCCCCCAGCCCCGGCTACCCGGCCGGGGCTTTTTTTGCGCGCCGCGCCGCCGGCAGCGCCCTGTCTGCCCCGGCCCACGATGCGGTAGAATCGCCCCATGCGGATACTCGCCGGGACGTTCAAGGGCCGACGGCTGCTGTCGCCGCCGAAGGGCGCGGCCACGCGCCCCATCACGGGGCTGGCGCGGGAGTCGCTGTTCGGCATGCTGTCGCCGCGGCTGGCGGGCGCCGTCGTCGCCGACCTGTACTGCGGGACGGGCACGATCGGCCTGGAGGCCCTGTCGCGCGGGGCGGAGCGCGCCTGCTTCGCCGAGCGCGACCGCGGGGTTCTGGCGCGGCTGCGGCGGAACGTCGAGACCCTTGGGGTGGGCGAACGGTGCCGCATCTGGGCGGGCAATATCGAGCGCCGGCTGCCCGTTTGGCTCGCCGGGCTCGAGGGTTCGCTCGACGTGGCCTTCGTGGACCCGCCGTACGCCGACGTGGACCGCTGGTCGTGGGACCGCGTCACCGAGGCGATCTTCACCCCGCTGGCGGGCGCCCTCGCCGCGGACGGCATCGTGGCCCTGCGCGTGCCCGCCCGGACGGACCTGCCCGGGCGCCTGGGGGCGCTGGCGGTCGAGCGGCTCAAACGGTATGGTGACATGCGGGTGGCGCTGCTGCGGCCCGAGCGAGACGAATAGGATGGCGAAGTCCCCGTATCTGTACTTCGAGCCCGACAAGGTCGGCAGCCTGAAGAACCTGAACCTGCTGGCCCGGTACGCCGTGGAGGGTTTCATTTCGGGCCTGCACCGCAGCCCGCACCGGGGCTTCTCGGTGGAGTTCAGCGAGCACCGCGAGTACTCCCCCGGCGACGACCTCCGCCACCTCGACTGGGTCGCCTGGGGCCGGTCCGACCGCTACTACATCAAGCAATACGAGCAGGAGACGAACCTCCGCGCCTACATCCTGCTCGACGTCAGCGGCTCGATGAACTACCGCTACGACTCGCCCGTGACGAAGTTCGCGTACGGGTGCTTCCTCGCCTCGTGCCTGAGCTACCTCATGTGCCGCCAGCAGGACATGGTCGGCATGATCGCCTTCGACGAGCGCGTGCGGTTCCACCTGACGCCCGGGTCGAAGCCCGCCCACCTCGACCGGATCTTCAAGCACCTCGAAATGGTCAAGCCCGGGCGCCGGACCGCCATGGCCAGCACCTTCCACGACCTCGCCAACCGCATCGCCAAACGCGGGCTCATCATCGTGATCTCCGACCTGTACGACGACCCGGACGAGATCGTCCGGGCGCTGCAGCACTTCGTCTACAAGCGGCACCAGATCATCGTCTTCCACGTGCTCGACCAGGCGGAGATGCGCTTCCCCTTCGACAAGATATTCACCTTCGTCGACCTCGAGAGCGAACAGCGGCTTCAGGTCGATCCGCGGTACGTCCGCGAGGCCTACCTGGCCGAGATGGGCGTCTTCATCGAGCGCTACCGCAAGGAGTGCTCCGACCGCAGCATCGAATACGTGCTCGCCGGCACGGACACGCCATACGACCGCATGCTGCTGCGCTACCTTGCCCGGCGGAGGGTCCTGCGGAAATGACGCTCGCGCTGGGCTTCGAGACGCCCCTCCTGCTGATCGGCGCGGCCGCCGCGGCGATCCCCTTCCTGCTGCACCTGTTGTCCAGCGTGCGCGCCCGCGAGGTCTACTTCCCGACCCTCCGCTTCCTCCGGATCAGCATGGAGAAGACGGCGCGCCGCCGGAGGATCCAGCACTGGCTGCTGCTGCTCGTGCGGGCGGCGCTTCTGGCGCTGCTCGCCGTGGCCGTTGCCGAGCCGTGGACCGAGACCGTCTCCGGCGCCGGCAGCGGCCAGCACGCCGCCGTGCTCATCATCGACAACAGCCTGTCGATGAGCGCGCGGAACAACGTGCCGAACCTTCCCGCCGGGGCGCTCCGCCCGACGCGCCTGGAGAAGGCCGAGGCCGACGCCCGCGCCCTGCTGGAGGGTGGCAACAAGCCCGTTGTTGCCGCGGTGCTGTTCACCAACGAGCCCGCGGGTGGCCCGGCCACGCCGGCGGAGATGACCGACGACCTCGAGGCCCTGGTGGAGCACATCGTCGACCAGACCGACACGGCCACCGTCGAGGCCGACGTGGCCACGGCCGTGCGGCGGGCCGTCGGCTTGCTCGAGAGCCACCGCCGCTTCGACCGCCAGGCCATCTACATCTTCAGCGACCTCCAGAAGTCGAGCTTCCGCGACCTGGCCGCCCTGCACGACCTGGCGCGGGCCAAGGGGGTTCGCCTGCTGTTCGTCAGCGCCGTGGAGGGCCGGACGCGAAACGCCTCCGTCGCGCGCCTCAAGATCACCGGGCGCGCCGTCGTCGGCGAGCCGATGCACATCGAGGCCACCCTCGCCAACTCCGCCCCCGAGGAGGCGAAGGTGACCGCGCGGCTGCTGATCGACGGGGAGGCCGTGGCCGAGAAGAAGGCGGTTCTGGACCCGGCGACGGAGACGCCGGGCACCGCCGTCGTGACGTTCGACCACGCCCCCGCGGGCGCGGGCCCGCTCAGCGGCGAGGTCGTCATCGCCGGCGCCGAAGGCGAGGAGGCGGACGACCTGGCCGCGGACGACCGCCGCCACTTCAGCCTGCGGGTGCGTGACCGGGTGCGGGTGGCCGTGGTTCACGGGCCTCCCGGGCGAACCGATCCGCCGGGCTACGCCCCCGCCGCCGCGCTGCTCCTGGCGCTTCAGCCGTTCACCGAGCCGTCGGGCACCTGGCCGATCGTGCTCCGCCCCGCCGACGGCGTTCCCGCGGAACGCTTCGGCGCCAACGACCTCGCCGGCATGGACGCCGCCTTCTTCTGCGACGTGCCGGCCTTCACGCCCGAGCAGGCCGACGCCGTCCGCGCCTTCGCCCGTGACGGCGGAACCGTCGTGCTGTTCCTCGGGCCGAACGTGCAGCCCGACGCCTACAACCGCGCCCTGCTCGCCCCCGCCGGAGACGACAAGGCGCTGCTGCCCGTTCGCCTGCGCCCCGCCCTCGGGCAGCTCGAGCTTGGCGCCGCAGACCGCACCCTCGCCACGCTCGACATCACCCACCGTTTCTTCGCTGACCTCGCGCCCTACAAGACCCCCGCCGACTACCCCCCCATCGTCGTGCGGCGGTACTTCCCCGTCGAGCTGGCCGGAGACGCCCACGTGGAGGTGCCGATGCGGCATGCTCGCACGGAGGCGGCACCGGCGGGCGACCCGCTGCTGGTCGCCGGCGTCTTCGGCCGCGGACGCGTCATCCTGTGTGCCACCACCGCCTCGCCCGTCTGGGGCAACCTGTTCGGCAGCGGGGCGAAGGTGTTCATGCCGGCCGTGTTCCGAATGAGCCTGCCGGTCTCGCGGGAGCTGGGGCGCGACAACGTTCCCGGGCGCGACGTCGAGATTCGCCCGTACCTGTCGAATCCGTTCGAGCAGGCAGAGGTCATCGTCGAGCGGCCCGACGGCGAGCGGACGGAGGCGAAGCGATCGGGCAAGGAGAACGTCTTCGTCCTGCCGCGTGCGATGCAGCTCGGCACGTACAAGTGGGAGGTTTCAGGCGCGCCCCCGGACGAGCAGGGCGCCGCCGGCGCGTTCGTGGTCAACCCGCAGGAGGCGGAGTGCGACCTCCAGCCGATCGCGGCGCCCGCCCTCAAGCGCGCGCTGGCGCAGCACGGCGTGAAGGACGTGTACGTCGGCGCCCGCCTGCCCGCCGACGAGCTGGTCGCCGTCGAGGCCGGGCCGCGACGACGAGACTGGTGGGACCTGCTGCTCGCCTTCGTCGTCCTCCTGCTCGTGGTGGAGGCGGTGGTGGCCAACCGGTTCCGCCGCCGCGACGACGAGGCCATCCCGGCCCATCTCAATCCGCGCGTCGCCAGGTGAGCCGCCGCGCCCGGCTGAGGGATGCCGCGGGGCGGGCGAGGCGGTAGAATCCCGGCATGGCCGAGGCGGCCCCCAGATCGACGGCGTTGTGGGCCATCCGCCGGCTCCGGCGGGCAGGATTCCGGGCGCTGCTGGCAGGCGGGTGCGTGCGCGACATGCTGCTCGGGCATCGCAGCAGCGACTACGACGTCGCCACTGACGCCACCCCGCAGCAGGTGCACCGCCTGTTTCCACGCGTCCTGCTCATCGGCGCCAAGTTCGGCGTCGCCATGATCCTTCGCAACGGCCGGAAGGTCGAGGTCACCACCTTCCGCAGCGATCTGTCGTACGCCGACGGCCGCCGCCCCGAGGGCGTCCGCTTCGCCACGGCGCGAGAGGACGCCCGCCGCCGCGACTTCACCATCAACGGCATGTTCTACGACCCCGCTTCGGGGGAGGTGATCGACTACGTCGGCGGCCGGCGCGACCTGCGCGCCCGCCTCGTCCGCACCATCGGCCCGCCCGAGGAGCGCTTCGCCGAGGACTACCTGCGGATGCTGCGGGCGGCGCGGTTCGCCGTTCGCCTGGGCTTCCGCATCCACCCCGCCACCGCCGACGCCGTCCGCGCCCACGCCGGGCGAATCACCGCCATCAGCGGCGAGCGGATCTTCGAGGAACTCAGCCGCATGCTCGCCCGGCGCTCCGCCGCCGAGGCGCTGCGGAAGCTCGAGGCGCTGCACCTGGCACGGCACGTCCTGCCGGAGCTGTTCGAGCGTGAGGGCCTCTGGCCGGTGGCAGTGGAGCGGGTGGCGGGCGTCGCCCACCGCCGGGCCGTGGTGCCCGCGTTCGGCGCGCTGCTGCTCGAGGTGGCGCCGAGGACCATCCGCCGGGCCGTGCGCCGATGGGGCGCCGCCAACGAGCTGCGCGACGCGCTGTGCTGGTTCTCGGCGAACCGGGACGGCTGGCGCTCGGCCGCTGAGGCGCGGCTCTGCGACTTCAAGCGCCTGATGGCCCGCCCGCACTTCGGCGACCTGCGTCGTCTGTGGCGCCTCGAGGAGCAACGCGCCACCGGCCGACAGAGGCAGGCACGCCGGATCGCGCTGCGAGCGAACGCCGTCGCTGGCGGGCAGGTCGCCCCCGCGCCGCTGGTGACCGGGGAAGATCTGAAGGCTCTGGGGCTGACGGAGGGCCCGCGCCTGGGGGGCATCCTGCGCGCGCTCTACGACGCCCAGCTTGACGAGGACGTCACCTCGCGCAGCCAGGCGATGTCCCTTGCCCGCCGACTCGTCCGGCAAGGCGCCTAGCCGGCCGCCTCGGGCGCGGGCTCGTCGCCATGTGCCGGCCCGGGAGCGGCGCCCAGCGCCTCGGCCGCCCAGCCGTCCCACACGGCGATGCCGAGAAGGGAGCCGTCGGACACGTAGGGACGCCAGGCACCCAGCAGCGGCGGGCGGACGGCCTCGTCGCCGGCGTCCCGCGCAAACAGCGTGGCCACGAGCAGCATGGCAACGTAGCTGAGCGGCAGGGCGGTCGCCAGCACCTCGGTGGTCCAGAAGGGGCGCCGGTCGGCGGGCGCCCGCCCCTCGCCGGCGGGCCGGTGGGGGCGGAGGATGGCGGCGGCCATCACGCCGATCAGCCCGCCGTGCGAGAAGTGCGACAGGCTGTCGTAGTACGGGTAGATGATCTCGGCGAGGCGCCGGTGGGCCTCGCCCGAGAGCTCGGCCAACGTTCGCCCGGGGGTGGGCATGTCGGCGATGAACCATTCGCGCCAGCGCGGGTCGACCTCGCGGTCCTGGAGCGTCTGGCGGCGGAGGGTCTGGAGCTCATCCTCGCTGACGTCCATCTCGTGGGCGAACTCGCGGATGAGGCGGATGCCCGCCCCGTCGGGGGCGAAGTGCGCGGCGAACGGCTCGATGTGCCCGACGGTCCGCTGGTCGCGGAAGAACTTCTCGGCATAGGCCTTGAAGGCGTTCTTGCGGTACCGGGTGTGCCAGCGGACGGGGTTGTCCGCGATCAGCAGGGCCAGGAAGCACCGCTCGAGCTGGATGCGCGTCAGCGGCAGCGCGTCGACGGACAGGTCGAGGTCGCGGTCGCTGAGGCCCACCAGGTGGCGGATCGACCGGTGGGTGCTCTTCATCGCCAGCAGCAGGTGCGCCTGGGTGAGCAGGCGCCGCATCTGGGCCAGCGAGGTGGAGGCCTCCAGCGCGCCCCCCAGGCGTTCGGCCACGGCCTCGATGGCGGCGAACACGCGGGCGTCCAGGTCGTCGGCGCGGACCTCGAGGTCCGTGCGCGGCGCGCGGTCCAGCGGGGTCGGGGCGGCGGCGGGCTCGCCCCGCGGCCAACGGCGTTTCCTCGGCCTGGGTGACATGGCGGCCTACGTGGCGGCCTGGGGCGGCGGTGGCGGCGGGGCCACGGCGGGCGGCCCGGCAACCGCGCGCTTCTCGTACTTCGGCACGCTCGGCTCGTGGACCACCTCCAGCAGGCGACGGACGATCTCGACGGAATCCACCCCCTCGCTGGTGGCGGCGAAGTTGCACCCGATGCGATGGCGCAGCACGGGCACGGCCACCCGGCGGACGTCGTCGGTGCTGACGGTGAGCCGCCCGTCCATGGCGGCGAACGCCTTGCCGCCGAGAATCAGGTACTGCCCCGCCCGGGGCCCGGCGCCCCAGTCCACCATCTGCTTCACGAAGTCGGGGGAGGTCTCATCGTCCGGGCGGGTCGCCCGCACCAGCCGGGCCACGTACTTGATGACGTACTCGCTGATGGGAATCGTCGCCACCAGCCTCTGCATGTTGATGATCTGGCGGGCGCTGAAGACCTGGTCCAGCCGGGGCACCTTCCCGCCGGTGGTCTCGGCGAGGATCGTCTCCTCCTCGTTGAGGCTGGGGTAGTCCACGAAGACGTTGAACATGAAGCGGTC
>CAZMDT010000076.1:10871-11166 GCA_964564965.1 uncultured Planctomycetaceae bacterium
GCTCGATGGGGTTCTGCGTGGCCAGCACGAAGAACGGCAGGTCGAGGCTGTAGGTCTCGCCCCCGGCGGTCACGTGGTATTCCTGCATCGCCTGGAGCAGGGCGGCCTGCGTCTTGGGCGGGGTGCGGTTGATCTCGTCGGCGAGGATGATGTGGGCGAAGATCGGCCCGCGGATGAAGCGGAACTCCCGGCGCCCCTGCTCCGGCTCGTCGATGACGTTCGTGCCGGTGATGTCCGAGGGCATGAGGTCCGGCGTGAACTGGATCCGCTTGAAGCTCAGGTCCATGATCCGCGC
>CAZMDT010000077.1:0-3622 GCA_964564965.1 uncultured Planctomycetaceae bacterium
GCGGCAATCGGCGTCGAGCACGCAAATCCACTCCCCGCGGGCCGCCTCCGCCGCCACCGCCACCGCGTGGTTCTTGCCGAACCAGCCTGCCGGAAGCTCCTCGATGCGGACCAGGCGAAGCCGCCCGTCGTCGGCCGCCACACGCTCAATGATCGCCGCGGTGTCGTCCACGCTGCGGTCGTCAACGGCGATGACCTCGAAGCGGGGATAGTCTTGTGCGAGCAGCAGGCGCAGGCACGGCTCGATGTTCTCGGACTCGTCCTTGGCGGCGACGATGATCGTGGCGACCGGGGCGGGGCCCTCGATGCCGGGCGAGGCGGGCGTGAGCGTGTCGAGGGCGCGCGGGCTGCGGGAGATCTGCACGTGGCGGCTCGCCCACACGAGCAGGACGAGGCCCATGAGCGACGTGAGAACGATGGCAACGGCGGACATCGTCATCCCTGCCGGGCGGCGCGGCGCCCGAGGTTGATGACCAGCTCCACCTCGCCGACGGCGACGTCCATCCGCCGCGCGATTTCGACGGCCTCCAGGCCCTGCCGGCCGAGGCGGATGATCTCGGCGCGGGCCTGCTCGTCGGGCCCGTCGGGTTGGTAGAGGCCGGCATCGTCCTCGCGGGCGGCGGCGAGGCGGCGGAGCTCGTCGATGCGGCCGTCGGCGTCGGCAATGAGCTTCTGGAGGCGGCGGATGCGCTGCTCCAGGTCGCCTGGGAGCTCTTCGGCAGCGGCGGGCCCGCCCGGGGGGGCATCCGCCGCGCCGCGCCGCCGCGCACGGGGGGCGTCTCCACCGGGCGAGACAACGCGCCGGCGACGCTCGTGCAGCACCACGATGATCAGCCCCAGCGCCGCAGCGGCCGCCACGCAGGTTCCCGCGACGATGCCGGGCAGCACGTTCTGCACGGCGGGCGCCGTCACGGATGCGCCTCCTGCCAGGCGGCGGACGCGGCGGCCAGCACGTCCTTGACGGAGACGTGGTGTACCTCGGCGGCCGACAGGCAATCGCTGAACTCCGGCGAGGCGGTGACGACCTGGCCGCCGCGGCGCCCGAGCTTCATCCGCACCGGGCCGTACGGCGTCTCCACCGTGCGGTGCTCGCGCTCGAGCTTCGCCCGGGCGGCGGGGCGCCGGCGGACGCCGAAGGTGGTGGTCTCGGCGAAGAGGATGCGTTCGGCCTCGTCGGCGTCGGCGGGCGCCGCCAGCGCCGAAAGCATCCACGCCGGACGCGACTTCTTCATCACGATGGGAGCGGCCCAGGCGTCGAGGCATCCGGCGGCGAGCAGCCTGTCGATCGCCGCGCCGATCATCTCGCCGGTGGCGTCGTCGATGTTGGCCGACAGCTCGACGACGGTGTCGGCCGCGCCCTCGTCGTCCGGTCGCCCGATGAATACGCGAAGCAGGTTGGGCAGCGGCCCTTCGTCGCGCGAGCCGGCGCCGTAGCCGACGGCCGTCACCGACATCGGCGGCACCGGGCCGAAACGCTCCGCCAGCGTTGTCAGCAGCGCCGCCGCGGTGGGCGTGGTGGCCTCGCCGGGCGAGGCGGAGGGGGCGACGGCGGCGCCGACGGCGAGGCGGGCCGTGGCGGGCGCAGGCAGGGGCAGCGTGCCGTGGGCACATTCGATCTGCCCGCTGGCCAGCGCGATCGGCGAGGACACGACGCGGTCGACGTTCAGCAGCTCCAGCGACACGCACGCGGCGACCACGTCGATGATGCTGTCGACCGCGCCCACCTCGTGGAAGTGGACGTCCTCGACGCGGATGCCGTGGGCCTTCGCCTCCGCCGCGGCCAGGCGCTCGAAGACGCGCTTCGCCTGGCCGGCGGCGCGGGGCGGCAGGTCCGCCGCATTGATCAGCGCCGTGATGTCGCCGAGGCGGCGGTGCTGGCGCTCCTCCGGGGCGCACTCCACGACGAATCGCGTGCCGGCGAGCCCCCCGCGCGCGGCGGGCTCGGCCCGGACCGACGTACCCTCCAACGGCAGCGTGGCGAGGTGCTTCCTCAGGGCCTCGAGGTCGCATCCGGCGTCGAGGAGGGCGGCGACGATCATGTCGCCCGCCGCGCCGGCGAAGCAGTCGAAATAGGCCAAGGCCATGCGGCGCTCCCTCGGGGTGGTGCCCGAGCGAGCAGTCTAGGCGGGTCCGCGCGGCTTTGCAAGATGGCGCGGGCGCGGGGCGCGCCGGCGCGGTATAATCAATGGGGGACAGGGCGCGCCGGCTTGGCCCGGCCGGCGACGGCGCCGCCACAAGGGTGATGCTCGCCGGGCCGTTGAGGCCGGCGTGAGGCTCGATGGTCCCGCCCAACCGGTTTTCCTACCGCCGCCTCGAAGAACTCACTGCCGACATCTCCCGCCAGGGGCTGGACCTGCCGATCGGGCACGATCTGGGCCTGCTCGCGGAGCCGGTGCGCTGGGGGCGGCTGACCGTCCCCAACCGACTCGCCGCCCAGCCGATGGAAGGCTGCGACGCCACCACCGCCGGGGCGCCCACCGAGCTGACCGTCCGCCGCTATCGCCGATTCGCCGCCGGCGGCGCGGGCCTCATCTGGTGGGAGGCGTGCGCCGTCGTCCCCGAAGGCCGCGCCAATCCCCGCCAGCTCTGGCTCAACGCCGCCACCGCCGGGGTGTTCCGCGAGATGCTGCGCGCCGCCCACGCCGCGGCCGACGAGGCCGTCGGGCATCGGCCCGTGTGCGTTCTTCAGCTCACCCATTCCGGTCGGTACAGCCGGCCGGGCGGGCGCCCGGAGCCGATCATCGCGCACCATTCGCCCGTGCTCGACCCGCGCCACTCGCTGCCGCCGGATTACCCGCTGATCAGCGACGAGGAGCTTGAGGGGCTGCAGGAGGCGTTCGTCCGTGCGGCGCGGCTGGCGGCCGAGGTGGGCTTCGACGCGGTCGACATCAAGAGCTGCCACCGCTACCTGCTGAGCGAGCTGCTCGCCTCGTTCGTGCGCGACGACAGCCGCTATGGCGGCGACTATGCCGGACGCACGCGGATGCTCCGCGAGACGGTCGCCAAGGTGCGCCACGCCGTCGGCGACCGCGTCGAGGTGACCACGCGACTGAACGTGTACGACGCCATCGCGCATCCGTACGGCTGGGGCGTGGACCGAGACGACGCCTCGCAGCCGGACCTCGCCGAGCCGATCCGCCTGGTGGGGCGGCTCGCCGAGGCCGGCGTGGCGGGCGTGAACGTCACCTCGGGCAACCCGTACTTCAACCCGCACGTGAACCGCCCGGCGGACTGGACGCTGGCGGGCTGGCCGGAGGCGCCGGAGCACCCGCTGGCGGGCGTGGCGCGCCTGGCGGGCGTCGCGCGGGACATCCAGCAGGCCTGGCCGAACACGGTGGTCGTCGGCAGCGGGTACTCGTGGCTGCGGCATTACTTCCCACACGTGGCCGCGGGACTGATCGAGCGCGGCTGGGCGGGCATCGTCGGCCTCGGACGCGGGGCGCTGGCGTATCCCGACTTCGCACGCGACATCCTCCGCGCGGGCGCCATGGACCGCCACAAGGTCTGCATCACGTGCGGCTCGTGCACGCAGATCATGCGCGACGGCGGGCGGACCGGGTGCGTCGTGCGCCTGCCCGTGACCTTCGAGGAGCCGGGCTTCCATCGCGTCGAGGTCGCGGTGG
>CAZMDT010000077.1:3632-9521 GCA_964564965.1 uncultured Planctomycetaceae bacterium
CGCGATCACGAGGTCTACGCGCCGGTCCTCCGCGCGGGTCGATGGAGCGACGCCGCCGTCTTGCGCGACCTCGCCTCGCGCTGCCGTCAGTGCGCCGATCCGATGTGCCAGACGGGCTGCCCGGCGGGTGTGGACATCCCGGCGTTTCTCGGCGCGATCGCCGACGGCGACGAGCACGCCGCCTACGACATCCTCCGCAGCCGCAACATCCTGCCCGGCATCTGCGGCGCCGTCTGCCCCGCCGGCGTCCAGTGCGAGTCGCTCTGCATTCAGCAGTTTATCAGCGAGGCGCCCGTGCCGATCGCGAGGATTCAGCGGCACCTGTCGCGCCGCGCGGTGGATGCCGGCTGGGCGGCGCTTGAGGTCCCGCACGTCTGCTCCGGCCGCCACGTGGCCGTCGTGGGCGCCGGCCCCGCCGGGCTGGCCGCCGCCGCCGAGCTGCTCAGGCGAGGCCATCGCGTCACCGTCCTTGACCGCGCGAAGCGCCGCGGCGGAAAGCTCGGCACCGTCATCCCGGCGGTGCGAGCGGGCGACGCCGAGGTCCAGGCCGAGATTCATGCCATCTTCGACCGCCTCGGTGAAGACCGTCTGCGCTGGCGTTGCGGGCGGGGGCTCGGGGCGGGCTTCACGCTCGATGACCTCCTGGCCGAGGGCTTCGACGCGATGGTCCTGGCGATGGGGGTTGGGGGCGGGGCGTCGCTGGCGGCTGGCGAGCCGCCCGCGGGAGTGATCGCGGCGGCGACGTTCCTCCGCCAGATGGCCGGGAATATCGAGCAGACGTGCCCGCCGCGTGTGGCCGTCCTCGGGGGCGGCAACAGCGCCGCCGACGCCGCCGTTTGCGCCAAGGCGCGCGACGCCCAGGACGTGTACCTCCTCTACCGCCGCAGCTACGAGCAGATGCCGGCCTGGCCGAACGAGCGCCAGGCCGTGCTCGCCGCTGGCGTCCACCTGATGCTGCTCTGCCAGCCGAGCGGCTACCAGACCGACCCCACCGGGCGCCTCAGCGGCGTACGGATCGTGCGGACGGAGCTGGGCGCGCCCGCCCCGGACAAACGGCGCCGACCCGTCGCCATCGCGGGCAGCGAGTTCGTCCTGCCGGTGGACATGGCCATCGAGGCGCTGGGGGAGCGGGCAGAGGCGTCGCTGGCGGCGGCGCTTCCGGGCGTTCGGATGACGGAGGAGGGGCTGGTGGCCGCGGACGCCGACACGCTCGCCACGAGCCGCCCGGGCGTCTGGGCGGCCGGAGACATCGTCAACGGGGGCACCACCGTCGTCCAGGCCGTCGCCGAAGGCCGCCGCGCCGCCGAGCAGATCGACGCGCACCTTCGCGATGGCTAGCCCGCAGCCCGGATGGGGCCTCCGGCGCCGCGCCGCGCGAGAAAAGCGGAAGCGCTCCCAGTCGCGCCGGTCGGCGGGCCCGCCCGGTGTATATAATTACTGACGGGCCACGGACGGGCTGCTGTCGACTTACGTCGAAAGGAATCGACGCCATGCGCCGAGTCTGTCTCTCACAGTCCCGGGCACCTGGGGCGGACACCGCGAGTTGCCAGATGATAATGGCGGGCAAGGTGCGCGCCTGCGGGCGCACGGGGAAGCCAGGGAAATCGGCCGCTCGAGGCGCCGAATATTCAAGCCACGGGCCGCGCGCTCCGATTTCTACACTGGCGGCTCGGGCCGCCCGGCGACGCCCCGCCGGAGCCATAGGGAAGGCTGAGCCATAAAACTTTTTTGACAAGGACGTTACGATGGTCTCGGTGAAGGATCAATGGGTCGAGTTTTCGTTCTTCCGGCCACAGGCCGGGAAAGTGCATCTGGTGGGAGATTTCAACGACTGGCGTTCCGGGGAGCTGCCCATGGCCCGGACGGCCGACGGCTACTGGACGGCCCGGATGCACCTTCCTGCGGGGGAGTTTCGCTTCCGCTACTTCGCCGACGGGGAGTCATTCCCGGACTACGCGGCTTTCGGCCTGGAGCTTGGCCGGTTCGGGCTTGACAGTGTCGTTCGCGTAGCCGCCATGCCTGTCAAGGTTCATCATCCCGCGACGACCGCCCGGAGGGGAATCGCCGCGGCATAGTTGCTTCAGAGGAACGGACGGTCCCAGAGGCCGGGCCGCACACCGCGGGCCGGCCTCTTGGCGCGCTAAGAGGCGCCCTCCGGCACGTCCTCCGATGGCCGCTCAGGCGGCTCGGCCGGTGGCTCGGCCGGTGGCTCGACCGTCGAGCCCTCCGGCGAGGACTCCGCCGCCGACTCGCCGCCCTCGCCCTCCTGTGGCTTCGGCTCCGAAGCCGCACGCTCCGACAGCGGCTGGCGAAGCTCCTCCGCCCGAGGCAGGTCCTTCGAACTCGACAGCCCGAACACCTCCAGGAACCGCCGCGTCGTGCCGTAGAGCATCGGCCGCCCCAGCACGTCCGCGCGACCGACGATCTTCACGAGCTGCTTGTCCAGCAGGCCGCGGAGCACCTCCCCGCAGGCGACGCCGCGGATGGCCTCGATGTCCGCCCGCAGGACCGGCTGGCGGTAGGCGACGATGGCCAGCGTTTCGAGGGCGGCCTGGCTGAGGCGCGTCTCCTGCCGCTTCGCCTGAAGCCGCGACAGTGCCGCGTGGTACTGCGGCAGCGTGAACATCTGGTACCCGCCGGCGATCTCCTCGATACGGTACGCCGACCCCGTCTGCTCGTACCGCACGTTCAGAACGCGGATGGCCTTCCGGACGGTCAGCGCGCGAGGCAGCTCGGCGGCCCCGGCGATCTTCTCCGCCGTCAGCGGGCCGTCGCTGGCGAACAGGATCGCCTCGACCGTAGCGGCGGCCTGATCCAGCTCGCCCTGCTTGTCCGCCTCCGCGGCGGGGCCTTTGCTCGACGCGTCGTCCATAGCCGCCACAGGATAGCCGATGGCGCTGGAATCGCAATACGCCGCTGCCGGGATAGGCTATAATCCCTCGCCCGGCCGCGCCGTCAAGGGAACAGGGCTCGTTCCGCGCCGGGCCGCACCGCGACCGGCGCAAAGGCCGGGACCGCGCCGCAGGCGCGGGGTTACATTGAGAAAGGCACGCGCCCCGCCGCACGCCGGGTGTGCTCTGGCCGGCTTGGCGAGGCTCTTTCGGGAACGCCGCGAATGCGCATCTTCCGCCACCGAGCGCCGCAAACGCTCACCTGCCTGCTGGCGCTGCTGCCGGCGTGTGCCGCCGGCTGCCGCGACAAGACCGGCGCCTCCGGCGACCGCCCGGGGCACGACGCGACGACCCGCGAAGCGCGCCCGGCGCCGCCGGCCGGCATCCTCGTCGATCCGGCCGCCAGACGCGTCAGCGTGCCCGCCGCCGTCGCCGAACAGGGCAGGTATGAGGACCTCGAGGGGGCCGTCGAGTACGTGCTCGTGTCGTCCGGGGGGAAGGCTTACGAGTCGCTCTTCGTTACCGCGCATGCACCGGCGGAGATCGACGCCGCGCTGCGGGCGATCGGGCTTCGCGGGGGGCGTGCGGCCGACGACGACCGCGGCCCGCGGGGCCAGCGCGTTCGCATCTTCGTGGAGCCCTCCTCGCCCGGGGGCGAGCCGGCGCGCCGACCCATCGACGCGTACATTCTGAGCGCCGCCACGGCCCGGCCGCTTGAGCCCGCCGACTGGGTCTACACCGGCTCGCCGGAGGTCGCCGACCCGGTCGCGGGCGCCACGACGCTTCAGGCCTCGCTGACGCGGAGCGTCGTGGGGCTTCAGGCGGCGGACGCCTCGGCGCTGGTTCACAACGCCCGGCCTGGGCGTCGCGGGGACAACCCGTACAAGGCGAACCTCAAGGCGCTGCCGCGGGAGGGCACGGCGGTGCGCGTCGTCTTCGAGTGGCCGCAGACCGCGGCGCCGGCGGGCGTGGTCCGCATGAGGGTCCTCATCGCCGGGCGCGTGCAGGGCGTCGGCTTCCGCAGCTACGCGGAGCGTCAGGCGCTGCTGCTGGGGCTGGGGGGGTTCGTGCGGAACCTGGGCGACGGGCGTGTGGAGGCGGAGATCGAGGGCGCGGAGGCGAAGGTGGCCGAGCTCGTTGAGATGCTCCGGCACGGCCCGCGCGGGGCGCGAGTCGAGGAGCTGAACGTTACGCCGGTGCCGGCGCAGGGTGATGCCGGCCCGTTCGAGGTGTGGTGGTGAGGCGGCGAAGCAGGCGCATCGCGGCGATCGCGCTGCTGGCCGCCCTGACGGCGCCGGCCGCGCCGGCACGCGGCATGATCGAGGCCCTCTACTCCCTCCAGCGCGTGATGGATGAATCCTCCAACGTGCTGCTGGGGCGCGTGGCCAGCGTGGACGCCCGCGGCCTGACCGCCGTCATCGAGTGCCAGAAGGCTCTCAAGGGCCGGATCGAGTTCCGGCGGATCAACATGAACATCGGCCTGGGCCCGGCGCACCACGCGAAGTACCTCATGGCGAAGCTGAAGCCCGGCGGCCCCGCCGTGGTGTACTACAAGCGCACCGGCAAGGAGCTCGCCTCCGTCCTGCACGCCGGCGACACCTGGTTCCAGCTGTTCGCCACGGACGATCCCGCCAATCGGGACAAGGTCTGGTGGCGTTTCACGCACGTCGAGATGCATATGGGCCGGACGTTCAACGGGAGCACGGCGGAGCTGGCGAAGATCACGGCCGACGTATTCACCAGGCATGCGAAGCCGCCGCCGCCGGACCCGAAGGTCGGCCTGATCGACGTCGACCGCGTGCCGACCGTGGCGTTCGAGGCGGCCGTGCCGAAGGGCCAGGCGACGGGCTTCCGCCGGCAGGTGCGGATCGAGCGCGCCGATGGCGGGGAGATCCGCGGCGTTTCGTTCGTCGACGTGAACGGCGACGAGCTGCTGGACGTGTATTGCTGCCGGCAGGGGGGCAACGTGCTGATGGTGAACCAGGGCGGGGCCTTCAAGGAGATGTCCGGGCAGATGGGCATCTCGGGCGGGTCGCGATCGGCGTCCTGGGCCGATTACGACGGCGACGGGCATCCGGACCTGCTAACGAACAACTTCCAGCTCTTCACGAACATCGGGGGGCGCTTCCGCGACGACTCCCGGCTGCTGCCGTTGGCCGGTGGGCGGAACCCCGAGGGCGCCGGCTGGATCGACTACAACGGCGACGGGCGCCCCGACGTGCTCATCACCAACGGCGAGCACGGCATCCGCCTGTACGAGAACACCGGCAAGGGCCCGGGCTGGTTCCGCGACGTCAGCGACAAGGTGGGGCTGGGGCCGCGAGGCCTGGGCGTCGGCAACGGCGACTTCGTGGCGTTCTTCGACTACGACGGCGACGGGTACACGGACTTCTTCTACAACCTCGGCTCCGGCGTGCTGGCCCGCGGCACGGGGGAGCGCGGGTTCCGCCTCGACGAGCGCTGCCGCCTGGAGCTGCCGGGCGGCTCCGCGTACAAGCGCGGCGTGGCGCCAGCCGATTACGACAACGACGGCGACGTGGACCTGTTCATGCCCGCCGCCGACGTGCCGCGGCTGTACCGCAACAATAACGACGGCACGTTCGCCGATGTCTTCGGGGCAAGCGGCGACCCGACGAAAGAGAAGGACCCGTCGTTCGCGGCGGGGTGGGCGGACGTCGACGCCGATGGGTGGTATGACCTGTTCGTCTGCCACACGCGCGGCTCGGCGGGGCTGTACCGCGGCGACGGGCGGGGGCGGTTCCGGGCCGTCTCCGAGGCGGCGGGCGTTCGGCCGCTGTCGCCGGCCTACGCCGTGGGCTTCGCCGACCTCGACGACGACGGCGACCCGGACCTCGTGGTGAACCTCGGCAATGCGATCGTCATCGCGGCCAACGACATGCCGACACCCGCCGGGCGGCGCCACGTGACCGTTCACCTCAGCGCCGCGCGGGGCCTGACCGGCGCCGTCGTCCGCGCGCTCGATGGGCGCGGGCGCCCG
>CAZMDT010000077.1:9531-11164 GCA_964564965.1 uncultured Planctomycetaceae bacterium
GCCGACGGCTGCGGCGGGCAGGCGTGCCCCGTGGCGCACTTCGGCCTGCCCGTCGGGCCGGTCCGCATCTCCGTGACGCTCAGCGACGGGCGGGTCGCGCAGAAGACCGTCACCGTCCCCCCCCAGAAGCGCTGCAAGGTCAAGTTCCAGGACAGCGAGTTCAAGTAGCCCCCGCCTCGCGGCGTGCCGTGTCGGCTACCCGGCGCAGGGGGCGTAGAACTCGGCGGGCGGCTGGCCCATGGTGTTCGTCAGCTCGCCGATGCCCTCGATGCGGCAGGTGATGACGTCGCCGCCCTTCAGCCATCGCCCCGTGGCGAGCGCGACGCCCGCCGGCGTCCCCGTGGCGATCACGTCGCCGGGGGTGAGCGTCATCAGGTGGCTGACGAACGCCACCAGCTCGGCGCAGGAGAAGATCATGTGCCGCGTGTTCGACCGCTGGCGTGTCTCGCCGTTGACCTCGAGCGAGAGGTCCAGGCGCTGCGGGTCGCCGATCTCCTCCGGCGTCACCAGCCACGGGCCCATCGGGCAGAAGCCGTCCGACCACTTGCCGTGGAGCCAGTCGAAGAGGGCATCCTTCGGGCGGTCGGCGCGGCCGTCGGCGAAGGTCGCGGTCCGGGCGGAGATATCGTTGGCGATGGTGTATCCGGCGATGGCGTCGGCGGCGTCCTTGGGCCCCAGGCACCGCGCCCGCCGGGCGATGACGACGGCAAGTTCGACCTCGTAATCCACGTTGCGGCTGTAGGCGGGCCAGGGGATTTCGGCGTTCGGCCCGATCACGCAGGTGGGAGGCATGAGGAACGGTCGCGGCGTGGTGCGGCGGCGCGGGTCGTCGGGCATGTCGGCGCCGCGGTCGAACTCGCGGTGGTGTTCGAGGTAGTTAACGGCGAGGCCGATGACCTTGGCGGGTTGGGGCACGGGGGCCAGCAGCGTCACGGCGTCGAGCGGCGTGGCGGCGTTCGCGGCGGCGGCGACGTCGGCGATACGGCTGAGGGCGGCCTGGCCGGCGGCGATGGCGGCGACGAGGCTCCCCGGCCCGTCGGGCCAAGCGGCCGGCACGTCGACGATGCCGTCGTCGCGCACAGCCCCATACGACTCGCCCTTCCGGTATCGGTAGGTGGCGAGCTTCATGCCGGGCGGGCTACTCGTACTCCCTGGGGTTCACCGGCTGCGTCGTGGGGGACCCGGCACCGGCGACGGGGAAGCCGCTTTCCGGCAGGCCGCCGGTGCGGGCCTCGTCGTCATTGAACACGGGGCGTGCCGGCTGGGTCGTCGGCGCGGGCGCCGTCGTCGCGGCCGGCCGCGTGGTGGGCCCGGCGGCGGGCGCCGCGGGGGGCATGGGCCCGACGGTCGGCTCGGGCGGCCGGGGGACATCGACATTCTCGCCGAGGACATCCACCTGGCGGACCTCGATGACGTCGGTGCGAAGCTCGCGGTGGAACGTTCGCTTGCCGATGAGGCCCACGTCCTTGCCGAGGTGCGGCGTGAGGTCCACCTCACCGGTGGTGCACTGGGCGTAGGCGACGATCCGCCGCCGATCCGGATCGACCACGATGAACCGCTTCGGCGCGCTCGGCCCGCCTGTGTAGATCACGCTGTGCATCAGCACGCCGCGGGCGGCGTAGCCGGCGGGCTC
>CAZMDT010000078.1:0-11013 GCA_964564965.1 uncultured Planctomycetaceae bacterium
GCGGCCGGTCAGCTCCGGCTGGGTGAACGCGGGCGGCTTCGAGGGGCCCCAGTCGACGGCCCGCAGGCCGGCCTGCTCGCCGGGCCGGCGGCACAGAAGCTGGATGAACTGCCCCGGCCGCGATGGCGGGAAGGCCGCCAACCGCATCGCCAGCCGGTAATGCCCCTCGCAAAGGCGCCGGTTGCTCAGCACCTCCGCGGGGAAGACGCCTCGCGCTTTCGCCGCGTCCGTGGCCATGTCGCCCATCGTAGAGGCCCAGCGGAACCCCCGCAATCCCGCCGCGGGGCCGGCCGGGTCACTCGCCCTTCGGCATCGGTCTCATCTCCGCGGGGGTCCGCGGCGCACGGTAGCCGGGGGCCGTCACGGCGAACTGAAGGCTGTCGTGGAATGCCTTGTTGGCGGGCTTGGCGAGGAACCGTCGCCCGTGGGCGACGTACGCCTGCTTGCCGCCGCGTGCCCTGGCCAGCCACCAGTATTTCCCCTGGAGCCATCCCGCGGCGACGGGCCCGCCCTGCCAGGGGTGCCCGGCGGCGTCGAGCCGCGCGTCCTGCTGCGGCCCGGTGTAGACGAAGCGCTCGACGCCGGCGTCGAACGGGGCGAGGGCGGGACAGATGTAGGCGCCCTGCATGTACCGGGCGTCGCGCGTGCCGTCCACCCGCGCCCAGACGGGCCGCTGCATGTCGCCGTTCCAGCACATCGCAAGCTGCGTCTTGAGGAACCGGCGCACGTCCGTCTCGTCGAACACCACCCCGTGGTGATACAGCGCCAGCGCCATCTCCACGCTCAGCGAATAGTAGCCGGACCGGTGCTCCACGCCGATCCAGTGCTTCCACTTGCCCGGGTCGTCGCCCTGCACGTCCCACTGCCCGGCCGGGTCCCAGTAGTCCCATTCGTAGTGCCCGTCCCGAAGCGTCAGCGTCCGCTTGAACCGCGTGCCGATCTTCACGGCCATCTGCATGTAATGGTCCTTGCCCGTGAGGCGGTAGAGGGCGAGGTAGGCCCGGCACATCTTGGAGTGCTTGTTGGCCGGCTGGGTGAGGCGGGCCTTCGTGTCGCGCAGGCCCTCCGGCGTGCGGAAGATGCCCCCGCCCGTGCCCAGGTCCACGTAGCTGCCACGCCGCTCCCATTTGCGCACCAGGTGGTTCTCGATGAGATCGAGCCACGCCGCCCGGCGCGCCGCGTACTTCTCCGCGAGGGCCGGCACGGCCGCGACCTCCTCCAGAAACTCGCAGACCGCGTGCGACACGCTGTAGCTCGTGATGATGACGTCCGTCCTGCGGGCGGGGCTCGCCGGATCGCGGAACAGCGGCAGCGGCTTACCGTACCACCCGAGGTAGCCGTCCGGGCCCTTCGTCAGGGCCGACCGCATGGTCTCGAACAGCGTCACGAACGCCTCGAGGTGCTTCACGTCGCCCGTCAGCCGCCACGCCACCAGCGCCATGCGAAGCTGCGGGACGATCTTCCAGCAGTAGCCCTCAGGCTCCTCGGCGGCGAGCGTCCGGCAGGAGTCGGCAGTAATGCGGGTGGGGAGCTTCTCGACGTGGCCGAGGAAGGCCTGGAGGATCTCGCGGTCCTTGGCGTCGTCGATCCGCACCGCTTCGCCCGCGGCCGCGACGCCGCTGAGGGCGCAGATGCACGCCAACATGCCAGGCCCAATCGCGATGCGCTTCATGCCAAATCCTGGGCAGCAGGCCCTGCGTTCCGCGAACAGCAGAATGAACGTGCCACGAACCATGGCGTCCGCTCGCCGGCCGGAACGGGCGCCCCGGGACCCGAACCGCCTAGAGCTGCGTGTAGGCGATGATCTTGTAGGCCAGGCGGGCGGCGAGGAACTCCGTCACGCAGTTGCCGTCCAGCGGGCGGACCTCGGTAATGTCGGCGGCGACGACGGTGCGCGCCTCGCAGACGCGCCGCAGCAGCCGCGTCACCTGCGCCCAGGTGAGGCCGCCCGGCTCCGGTGTCCCGGTGCCCGGGGCGATCGAGGGGTCGAGCCCGTCGATATCGACCGTGACGTACACCTGCTCGCCCAGCTCCTCGAGGACGGTGTCGATCCAGCCCGGGTCGGCGGCGATGAGCGGCGGGGTGACCAGCCGCCGGCCCGTCGCCCGGAGGAACTCGTGCTCCTCCCGCGAGTAGCTGCGGATGCCCACCTGGGACACCCGGTCCGTCAGCTCCAGCACGCGCCGCATGACGCACGCGTGCGAATGCGGCGAGCCCTGGTAGCTGTCGCGCAGATCGGCGTGGGCGTCGATCTGCAGCACGCTGAGCCCCCCGCGCTCGGCGGCCACGGCCTTCACGAGCGCCGGCGTGATGCTGTGCTCGCCGCCGAGCGCGAGCAGGAACTTGCCGGCCGAGACGAGACGCCCCGCCGCATCGAGGATTCGCTCGCCCTGGCCGTCCACGCTGGGCGCCGGATGCACGACGGGGTAGGTCGCGATGCCGGGCGACACGAACTCCTCCAGCAGCTCCTCGTCGAACCACTCCACCTGGGCGGAGGCCTCGATGACGGCCATCGGCCCCCCGGCCGTGCCCCGCTGGTAGGTCACCGTCTGCTCGAAGGGAATCGGCAGGACGGCGTAGCGCGCCGTGGCCGGGTCGCTGAGCTCCGGCGGAAGGTCGAGGAAGTTGGCGCGGGCTTCGGGCATGGGCTAGAGCAGGAAGACGGCCGCCGCGATCACGGTCGTCCACAGGCCGTTCTTGTCGCCCTCCGCCGTCTGGACGCACGCCCGCGTGCGGACGATCTTGCCCGACATCTTGTAGACTTCCTTCCGCTCGTCGTAGGCCGTCTCCGGATCGAAGTCGATGCCCAACGTCGTGGCCAGCATCGTCGCGGCCATGTCCTCCACGAGGTCCGCCATCCGCCGCTCCGTCATGCCGAACCCGTGGTGCTCGCTGATATACCCGTAGCGTTCTCCCTTGGCCGGCACGGCGAGCCCGATGCCCGCCCCGACCAGCCGCGACGGCTCGTCCGTTGCCGCCTCCGCCAGCACAACGTACGTGATCTCCCCGGGCTTGAGCATCACCAGGCCGCGGGCCTTCGATACGATCTTGCACTTCGGCGGGAAGATGCTCGACACCCGAACCAGGTTCCCCTTCTCGATCCCCGCCTGGCGCAGCGCCGACTCAAAGCTCTGCAGCCGCGTGTTGTGCTTGCCCACGCCCTTCGTGAAGAACACGTGCGTCGGAACCAGCGGGACTCTCGTCATCTCTATGCTCCTCGGACCGGCCCTGGCCGGCCCGCGATTATAGCGGGATCGTTTGCGCCGACAAGGCCAAGCCGCCTCCGTCCGTTGACACCCCCGACGCCCGGGCCTACGATTCCCCCGATCCCTGCTGCGAGGAACGGTCGTGGCGGAACCGATGACGACTCACGAGCGGATGCGGCGCGTGTACGCGGGGCGGCTTCCCGACCGCGTGCCCTTCCTCGACAGCCCCTGGGAGCACACGATCAGGCGCTGGCACCGCGAGGGGCTGCCGGAAGGCGTCTCCTGGGTGGACTACTTCGGCCTGGATCACACCGTGGGAATCCACCCGGACACCGGGCCGCGCCTGCCCACGGAGGTCCTGGAGGAGACGGACGACTACGTGATCCGACGCAACGACTGGGGGGCGACGCTGAAGCACTTCAAGACGCACAACAGCACGGACGAGGCGCTGGACTTCACCGTGAAATCCCGCGACGTGTGGGAGCAGGTCAAGCCGCGCATCCGGCCCGATCCCGACCGCATCCCCTGGGAGAACCTCAAGCGGAACTACGCCACATGGCGCGAGAACGGCTACTGGATTCAGGGCATCGGGTGGTTCAGCTTCGACGTGATCCATTCGCGGCTGGTCGGGACGGAGCGGCTGCTGATCTCGCTCATCGACGATCCCGACTGGTTCGTCGACATGGTCAACCACATCCTGACCGTCAATCTCCAGTTGCTGGACGTGGCCTGGGAGGCCGGCTACACGTTCGACGAGTTTCGCTTCCCCGACGACCTGGGCTACAAGCTCACCCAGTTCATGTCGCTGGACATGTACCGGAACCTGGTGAAGCCCTACCACAGGCGGTGCGTCGAGTGGGCCCGTCGGAAGGGCATCGTGGTCTACCTGCATTCGTGCGGCGACGTGCGGCCCTTCGTGCCGGAGTTCGTGGAGGTCGGCATCGACTGCCTGAACCCGCTGGAGGTCAAGGCGGGCATGGACCCACCGGCGATCAAGGAGCAGTTCGGCGACCGGCTGGTCCTGCACGGGGGGATCAACGCGGTCCTCTGGACGGACACGGCGGCCATCGAGCGGCAGATCCGCCAGTTTCTGCCCGCCCTCAAGGAAGGCGGGCGGTACATCTTCGGATCGGATCACTCGATCCCCAGTGCGGTCAGCTTCGAGGACTTCAAGCGGATCGTCGCGCTCTACAAGGAGCTGGGCAGCTACGAGTAGCTCCCGCGCCGCCCTTCCCCCGCATTGACACCCCCGCGCGCCGGCGCTATCTTGCCCACGGAAGGAGCCACGCCATGGGCGCCAAAGCGAAGAAGTCCTGGCACGGGCGGCTGTCGCGCGAGGCCGACGCCGCCACCGCGGCATTCCTGTCCTCACTCGACGTGGATCGGGCACTGTGGCGGTACGACATCGCCGGCTCCGTCGCGCACGCACAGATGCTCGCCGAGGCCGGGCTCATCACGCCGGCCGACGCCGCCGCCATCCGCCGGGGCCTGCTCGACATCGGCAACGACATCGACGCCGGGCGCCTCGACATGCCCGTCGAACTCGAAGACATCCACATGGTCATCGAGAACGCCCTCGTCGACCGCCTCGGAGAGCCGGGCGAGAAGCTCCACACCGGGCGCAGCCGAAACGACCAGGTCGCCCTCGACCTGCGGCTCTGGGCGCGCGACAGTGCCGACGCCCTGGCCGAGGGGATCGCGGCCCTCCAGCGGGCGCTGGTGGGCCTCGCCGAGCGCCAGGGCAAGCTGGTGGTGCCGGCCTACACGCACCTCCAGCGCGCCCAGCCCGTCGTCGCCGGGCACGCCGTGCTGGCCTACGCCGAGATGCTCCAGCGCGACGCCGATCGCCTCGCCGACTGCCGCAAACGGATCAACGTCTGCCCGCTCGGCTGCGGGGCCGTCGCCGGCACGTCGCTGCCACTGGACCGCGCCCGGACCGCCGAGCTGCTCGGGTTCCCCAAGTTCGCACGCAACAGCATCGACGCCACCAGCGACCGCGACTTCCTCGCGGAGCTGTGCTTCTGCTGCGCGATGCTGGGCGTTCACCTCAGCCGGTGGGCGGAGGACTGGATCATCTACGCGACGACGGAGTTCGGCCTGATCGAGCTCGACGACGCCTACTGCACGTCGAGCTCCATGATGCCGCAGAAGAAGAACGCCGACACACTGGAGCTGATCCGGGCGAAGGCCGCCGGTGCCGTCGGGCAGCTCACCGGCCTGCTGACGCTGCTGAAAGGCCTGCCGCTCGCATACAACCGCGACCTCCAGGACGACAAGCGGTTCGCCTTTGCCGCGGCGGAGGCGATGCAGCGTGCGCTGGAGGTGGGGGCCGGCGTGGCGGCAACGACGCGGTTCAACGAGCGGCGCGCGGCCGAGGCGCTCCGGGCGGGTTTCCTCGACGCCACCGCCTTGGCCGAGTACCTCGTCGGCAGGGGCGTGGCCTTCCGAGCGGCGCACCAGATGGTGGGGCGCCTGGTGGCCCGCGCCGAGCAGACCGGCAAGACGCTGGCCGAGTTGCCGCTGGAGACGCTCCGGGAGGCCTGCGACCGCATGGGCGACGACGTCTACAGGCACCTCGGCCCGGCCAACGTTGTGAAGCATTACGCCCCGGACGGCGCCGGCGGGGCGAAGCAGCTCCGCAAGCAGCTCGCCTTCTGGCAACGGAAGCTGGCCACCCAGGAATAGGGCCACGGTGCGCGAGCAGCACCGACGGCCGCGCACCCATCCATGCGCGAGAACGAGTTCATCGAGTGGCTGCGGTCGCAGCAGGAGTGCGACCCGGCAGCGGTGCCGGTCGGGCCCGGAGACGACTGTGCCGTCGTCATGGTCGGCGCCGAGCGGCTGCTGGTCTCCACGGACCAGCTCCTCGACGGGGTCCACTTCGACCTGGCGCGCCATGGGCCCGAGGCCTTCGGCCGCAAAGCCATGGCCCGGGCGCTGTCGGACCTGGCCGCCATGGCGGCGTTGCCCCTGGCCGCCGTGGCGACGGTGTCGCTGCCGAGGGGCTTCTCTCGCACCGATGCCGAGGCGATGCACCACGGCCGGCGGAGCGTGAGCGACGCGTTCGGCTGCCCCGTCGTCGGCGGCGACGTGGGCGCATGGGACAGCCCGGCGGCGATGAGCGTGACGGTTCTCGGCCGGCCCGAAGGCATCGAGCCGGTGCTGCGAAGCGGCGCACGCGCCGGCGACGCCGTCTGCGTGACGGGCTGCTTCGGCGGGGCCTGGCTGACTGACTGGCACCTGAAGTTCACCCCCCGGATCGCCGAGGCCCGCCGGCTGGCCGCCGAGTGCGAGCTGCACGCCATGATCGACGTATCAGACGGGCTGGCGCTCGACCTGTGGCGTGTGTGCCGGGCCTCCGGCGTGGGTGCGGAGCTGTCGGCCGACGCCATACCCCTCCGTCCGAATGCGCCGGCCGGGCGCGACATCGAGCCGCTGACTGCGGCCCTCGGCGACGGCGAGGACTACGAACTGCTGTTCACACTGCCCGCCGGCCAGGCCGACAGGCTTCTCGCCGAGCAGCCGCTCGCCGTGCCCGTTACGCGCATCGGCACGATCACCGAGGCCGAAGAGCTGACGCTCACGCGCGGCGATGGCGGGCGCGAAACGCTCGAACCCACCGGCTGGGAGCATCGGACATAGGTGCGGGGTCGGCGAGGCACGGCGCTCGTGCCGCCTTCGCCCCGGGACCCACGAGGCCCGCATGACGACCACGGAGAGCCACAGCGTTGAGCAGACCATCGCCTTCGGGCGCGCGTTCGCCGAGCGCCTCGGCAAGGGCGATTGCGTGGCCCTCGCCGGCGGGCTCGGGGCGGGCAAGACGGTGCTCACCCGCGGCCTGGCCGCCGGGCTCGGGCTCGCCGACGAGCGCCTCGTCTCCAGCCCGACGTTCGTCCTCGTGCAGGAGTATCCCGGCCGGGTCCCCGTTCATCACGTCGACCTGTACCGCATGGCCGAGGCGGCGGCGGAGCTGCCCGGCCTGGCGATGGAGGAGATGCTCCTCGACGGCGTGGTGATCGTCGAGTGGGCGGACCGCGCTGAGGCGATCCTCCCGCGGCCACACTGGCGCATCGACATCGAGATCACTGGCGAGCGCTCGCGCCGCCTGCACGTCCGCCGCGTCGATTGACACCCCCCCCGCCGCGCGGTAGCCTGCCCGCCGCTGCCCGGAGACCCCCCGTGCAAGAGGCCATCGAGAAGGCGAAGACGCTGATCGAGGCGCTGGGATACATCCAGCGCTTCCTCGATAAGATCATCGTCGTCAAGGTGGGCGGGTCGGTGATGGACGACGAGGCGGCCCTGCGCGACCTGCTCACCGACGTGGTGTTCCTGAACACGGTCGGGATGCGCCCGGTGGTGGTGCACGGGGGGGGCAAGGCGATCTCCCAGGCGATGGAAGCGCGCGGGCTGGAGGTTCAGTTCGTCCAGGGGCGGCGCTACACGGATCAGCGCACGCTCACCGTGGTCGAGCACGTCCTGTGCAACGAGATCAACGCCCGGATCGTCGCCACCATCGAGGAGCTGGGCTCCAGCGCCATGGGGCTGCACACGCTCAGCAGTTGCGTGCTGTTCGGGGAGAGACTGTTCCTTCATGAGAGCGACGGGCGCAAGGTGGACCTGGGCTTCGTGGGGCAGGTGACGCACGTCAACGCCCGGCTCATCGAGCTGCTCTGCGAGGCCGACACGGTGCCGGTGATCGCCCCGCTGGCGCGTGACCGGACGGGCTCGAAGCTGAACTGCAACGCCGACACGGCCGTGGGGGAGGTGGCGGCGGCCCTGCGCGCGGAGAAGCTGGTGGTCGTGTCGGACACGCACGGCATCCGCCGCGACGTGAACGATCCCCAGAGCGTCGTAACGACGGCCGGCGAGCCGGAGATCCGCGAGATGGTCGCCTCGGGGGTCATCGCGGGGGGCATGCTGCCGAAGGTGGAGGCGTGCCTGCGGGCCCTCGCGGGGGGGGTGGCGCGGACGCACATCATCGACGGGCGGTTCAACCACTCCCTGCTGCTGGAGATCTTCTCCGACCGGGGCGTGGGAACGCTCATCCAGAAGTAGCCCCGGCGGGGGGGCGAACCACGGCACCCGTTCTTCCGTTACGCCATGCGCCTGCCGTTCGGGAGGTCAGGACCTCTGACGACGCCAACGGACCAGCAGCCCCACGCCGCCGAGACCCAGCAGCACCATCGTCGTCGGCTCGGGGATCACGGCCGGCTCAGGCAGTTCGCCGTTGACCGTCACGTGGTCGAGACGGTGGTTCTTGGTGAAGTTCGTGTCGGATCCCACGGCGACGGGATAGAGACGGAACTCGGTGTCGGTCGTGCGCCCGTCGAAGCTGCTGCCCAGGTCCGGGACGGCGATCTCGATCCACGTGTTGTCGTTGTCGGGTGTGATGAGCACCGACGCGATGGCGTCCCCGGTGCTGGCGAACCCACCGACGCTGCTGAAGAGGTACCATCGGGTATCCTTTGAGCCGTCTGCAGTGAGCGTGTCCATGTAGACCCGCAGACTGATCGAATCGAGGTTGTAGGCGGCCGCCCCGCCATCGTTCGAGATGACCCAGGACCAGTAACGGGTTGACGAGTCATACAGGGTTATCGTCCCCGTCTCGACGGCGCTCTTGCTTCCTTCGTACCTGGTATTGGAGTAACTCAGGCCGTCGGTCCGCGTCAGGTCCTCGCCAGCGACGCCCGCGACCTCGGCGGTGTCAGAGGCGGCCGATTCGTTCAGTCCGTAGTGCGCGATCACGGCCGCTCCGGCGGCCGGGACGGCGATCAGGGCCAGCCCAAGCGCCGCCGCAACCATCGCAGACCAAACCTTAGTGTTCATGTCACTCCTCCTTCTGCAAGAGGCCCATCTGTTCCCGCGGCCGCGCGGCCGCTCCGGGAATTGCGTCGTGGTTCCTTCCGTTTGTCGGCGGCCGGGCGGCCCTGCCCGGTCGATACGCTCATCAATTCTTGCCCGCCGGTCCCGTCACGCCCCGCTCGTCCAGACGGAACCGGACGGCGACCGGCTTCTGCAGCCTTGTGGGCGAGGCGATCTTCGCCATCAGCATCTCGACGGCCTTGCGCCCGAGTTCCTCGTGCGGAAGGACCGCCACAGGCGGAAGCAGGGCCGGCATCACGGCCTGGCCCCTCTCGGCGAACGCCGCGAAGGCGAGGTCCTGCGGCAGGCGCAGACCGAGCTTCTGGGCGGCGAGGGCGATCGGGTTGGCGTCCTCCCTCGCGTAGCACACGACGGCCGTGGGGCGGTCGTCCCGGTCGAGCCAACTGCCGGCCGGATTCGACCAGAACTCGTAGATGCCCGCCACGTCGGGCAGCGCGGTGGCGGCCGCGTCGATGCGCCGGGGCGCAAGCCCGGCGTCGCGCATGGCCTGCTCGTAACCGGTCCAGCGCTCCCACTTGCTGTAGTGCTTTGGCTGCGTCTGGGTATCGAACGCGAAATGCAGGTCCACGTAGGCGATGCGCCGGTGGCCGCGTTCGATGAGCATCGCCGTGAGCCGCCGCCCGGCGTCGAAGTCATCCGGATAGACGCAGTCGTGGTCATGCTTGGCATTGATCCAGATCGATGGATGGTGCGAGCTTTCGATGAGTTCCACCATCTTCGGCGGGATACGGTCTGTGTAGTTGATCAGCAGCCCATCGCAGCACCATTCGCGGAGGATCTTTGGCACGAAACCGGAGTCCGTGAGCTTCTCATCCGGGAGCTTCACTACGCAAAGCTGCATCTCGTGCTCGGCCAGACTGTCGTGCAGCCCGTCGAATAGGCCGGGAGGCAGGTAGCTTCGCCCTCGATCGGTCGAAAGCAGCAGCGCCGCCTGACCGAACCTGCCCAGTCTGACCGCCCTGGCGAACGAATTCGGGCGGTAGCCCAGCTCGCGCGCCGTATTTCGCACGCGTTGCTGGGTGGCCTTGCTGTATCGGTCCGCGCGGTTGCCGAGGATATGAACGACTGTCGGCACGGACAGGTCCGTTCGGGCTGCGATTTCCTTGACAGTTACCGCCATGGGCGAAGGGCGCTGCCTTGCAACTCACTTCGTGAGGATTGACTCCAGGCGCCAAATGGCGCCTTCTCATTACGTGATGATTGTACCGAAGATCGTCAGCCCTGTCAAGGGGCTCAAGCCGTTCTTTTGCGCAAAACCCCGCCTGACTTAACGACTATTTGCGCTTAGACTTGCGCCTCCGTCGCCCGCGGGCGGCGGCTTGCTCCGCCTCGGCCGCTCGCTCATCGGCCGCCTTGTCTGCCTTCAGGACCCCCTTCGCCTTGCCCCCGGCCTTGCGGAGCTGCGCGACCGTCCGCGTCTTCACCCGGGCCGCGCCGCGCCACGTCCACGTCCCCTTATACTGCCCCCGGCGCTTCGCGGCCGCCAGGCGCTTCCGAGCGGTGGGAATCTCGTCGGCGTACTGCGGCAGCCACTTCGCCTGCGCCACGAGCATCTCGTCCACCATCTGCCAGATCTCTTCCGGGTCGCAGACGGCGGCGGTCAGCGGGTCGTGCAGGACGGCCTGCTTGAGCAGCGTCGCGTCGCCCGTGACGGCCGCCTCGACGGCCATCCGCTGCACGTTCACGCTTGCCGAAAGCGTCGCCGCGCACGCCGCCGGCAGGTCGCCCACCTGCGGAATCGCGATCCCGTTGCGGTCCACGTAGCCGGGCACCTCGACCACGCAGTCATCCGGCAAGTTGGTGATGCATCCGTCGTTGGGCACGTTGAAGTGCCCGCGATAGACCCGCCCCGTCTCCAGGCCCTCGATGATGTAGCTGCCGTGCTCGTGGCTGCGGTCCTCGGGCGTTATCGGCCGGTCCTTCT
>CAZMDT010000079.1:0-6058 GCA_964564965.1 uncultured Planctomycetaceae bacterium
CACGACAGGTGCCGCTCGTCGCCGCGGCTCCCGCCGCCGACGCCCTCGAGCATCCGGTCCGGCGGCGAGGGGAAAACGATGTCGGTGTCCTCGTCGGGGGGCTTCGTGGCGGGCTTGCCGTTCTCCAGCCAGTTGGCCGGGTCGGACAGGTCCACGCGCATGCGGCCGCTCACCTTCGCCCACACCAGCAGCCGCCCCTTCGGCCACGACTGCCTGATGAAATCCGTCTTCTCCACCCACGCCGGCCAGAGCGCCCGGTCCTCGTAGTGCGGGTCGTGCGCGGACGCCCCGGCGTAGCCGGGCGCCTTGGACCAATCGCGGGCCACCGGCTCGGCCGCCGGCAGCGACGCAGACGTCGCGAGCAGAACACATGCCACAGGCCACGCACGTCGGATCATTGCCAGTCGCCTTTCCGTGATTGCCAAGGGCCCTGAGCCCGGCCGCCCGGAGTCGAAGGGCCCCGGCTCCGGTTATCTAACGCAGCGGCGCAGGCCGGGTTGCGGGTGTTTCCGTCTCTGGGGCCGGGCGGCGACATCGCCTCGCCCGCGTCGGTTGGCCTCAGTCCGCCCGCCGGCATACGACAACGTGGTGCACCTCCAGCCTCTCCAGGCGGACCTCGACGCCGCCCTCTCCCTTCTGCCAGGTCACCCGCCCGCCCGTGGGCGAATGCACGTCAGCCGGTTCGCCGAAGACGGGCCCCAGCCGCAGCACCACCGGGCCCGTGGGCGTGGTGTCCTCCGGATGCAGCGGCAGGTTGGCCTCATCCAGCCGGCAGTAGCCGTGCGGCTGGTTCAGCAGATGGAAAACCCACCGCCCCTCCTGCCGCCACGCCGTGGCGGCCACGTTCCACGGCGCCACCACCTCGTAAGGCGGAGCGGCGTGCCGCCCGAGCAACGCGCCCACCAGGGCGCGGGTTCGCCGGTTCGGGTTTTCGCTGTAGCCGAAGCCGACGTTTGGCGCGAGCCACAGGGCCGCGCCCCGGCCGATACGGCGCTCGACGATGGCGGCGCCCCGCGTCTCGGGGGGCGGGTCGGCGGGGAACGTGTGCGTTGGGGTGCTGCGGAACCTGGGGTAGACGATCTGGCCCTCGGCGAGGGGCGTGGCGCCGTCCGCCAGGTGCGCCAGGCGCCCTCGCCCCGAGACCATGCACCGCTCCGGCAGGCCGGCGTCGCGGAATGCCGCCGGCAGCGGGCCAAGCACGATGTGGGCCGGCGCCTCGAAGCGCCCGGCGATGCCGAACAGCTCATCCAGCGCCCCCCGCTCCCGCGGCAGGCCCCATTCGTCCTTCACGCCCGTCTCGCCCGTAGCCAGCAGGACCCCGCCCGAGGCCACGTACCGCTCCAGCGCCGCGGCCTGCTCGTCGGCAAGGCACTGCACGTCCGACATGACGACCACCGCGAAGGCGGCCAGCCCCTCGGCCGTCAGGTCATCCTCCAGCAGCACCTCCGAGGGCAGGTGGAGGGCGTTGAGGACGTAGTGCATGCCGTGGACGGCCCGCCAGTCGGGCAGCGCGCCGCGCCAGGTTTCGGCCTCGCGGCGGGCGTGCCGGTCGGAGCCGACGCGGTGGGCGAAATCGTTGGTGGCGCCGGAGACCACCAGCCCGGCGAAGCGGACGGGTTCGCCGCCGACGTACGGGGCGACGGGGTTGAGGCGGTCCGCCACGGCGCGGAGGCAGTGGCGGTCGTCCTCGCCGCCGCTGAGGCTGGGGTAGCCCCCGCCGGTCATGCAGGTCAGGCCGAACAGAATCAACCCGGCCGGCTCCGGCTCCGGACCCTTCGGGCGCCACAGGGCCGTCCCGTCCGACATCCCCAGCCACGTCTCCGGCGCAAACGCCCCCGCCATCATCGCCCGCTGGCACTTCATCTGGAGCAGGCACTGGTTGGGGCGCCAGTCCACCTCGTTGGGGATGAGCGCCCCAGCCGGCAGGCGCCGCAGCGGCACGGCGGTCTCCCCCGTGTGGTTCACGCGGCAGCCGCACTTCAGCGCCAGAAGCGCCCGCGGGCGACGCCGCCGCACCGCCGCGATCAGCTCCGCCCAGCAGTCCATCCAGAACGCCTGGCGCCATCGGAACCAGCGGCGGAAGTCGTGGTCGTCGAAGTCGATCCGCCGGGGCGCCTCCAGGCCGGTGTCGGCCCGGAACCGTTCCCGGCAGCGCGGGCACACGCAGCCCGGGGCATCCGGCCAGCCCAGGGCCGTCGAGTCGAACCAGAAGCCATCGAACCCCAGCTCCTCCACGACCTCCACCACCAGCGCCGTCAGCCGGTCGCGGAACGGCGAGTTGAAGCACGGAAAACGGTCGCTGCGGCCCCCGCCTGCCTCGACGCCCGCCTCGTCCTCCCCCAGCAGCACCATCGCCCAGTTCGGATGGGCCGCAATCGACAGCGGCGAAGACGCCAGCGACAGGTGGCTGAGCACCGCGATGCCGCGCCGATGCGCCTGGTCGGCGACCCATCGGTAGTAGTCGGCGTCGGCGGCCTGATCAAGACAGGGAAGCCAGCGGCTGCGGTACAGCAGGTTCGCGTGCGGAGCCGCCACGCTGTACCACCAGGCGCGGATGCCGCACGACTGGAGGAAGTCCAGCCATGCCGTCACCTGCTCGCGCGAGAACGGCTGGAGCTGCGGGCGATGCTCCACGCGCAGCGGGGCCGTGGCGTACCCGAAGCCCCGCTCCCGTTCACGCCCACGGGGGGGATGCGTATCTGTGGTCATGGTCCGGCTCGCGACGCCTCCGCCGCCCCCTGAAAGGCTTCAAGTCATCGCCTCAGCAGCTCCTCGCGGATGAAGCTGAACGTCCCCCAATTGTTGGCCACCTTCGGGTTGTCCTGAACGTACTGCAACACCCATTCGCTTTGGAGCAGGCGGACCGCCCCGTCGGGATACAGCACGGTCCAGCCCGCCACGTCGGCGTGGGCGGCCGCCTCCGGCCAGTGAAGCACCTCCACCGCCAGCGCCTGGCCGCTCTGGAACTCCGTGACGGCCTCGGGGCGGTCCACCCCAGGCTGGTTCGGATTGTAGTGGTAGTTCGTCCGGACCCGATACGTGTTCTCCGCCGTCCATCCCACCGGGTCCGCCCAGAACTCCGTGAACGTCTGGTACATCACGTACTCGAACCGCTGGCTGGGGCAGTAGAGCACGCGCGGGTCGCTGAGATAGTCCTGGGCGTGCAGTGTCCGCCAGTTGAACATCGCCGCCTCGGGGCCGGAGCCGGCGTGGGTGAGATCCTCCTTGACCACGAAGCTCCACCACGCCTGGGAGTTGAACCACCCGTCGGCCCCGGTGGGCTCGCCGTTGTGAAAGGGGGGGATGCGGCCGGAGTTGGACCCGGAGTACACGAACACGGCCTGTCCCGCACCGTGCAGGTTCGAGGCACAGACGGCGCGGCGGGCGGCCTCCTTGGCGCGCTCCAGGCTCGGGGCGAGGATCGTCAGCAGCAGGGCCAGGATCGCCACGACCACCAACAGCTCAATCAGCGTGAACGCCGACTGAGCTGGCCTTCGCCCCGCGGGCCTCGGCCGGCAGGCCAACAGCTCGATCCGCGCGAAACCGGGCAGGCCGGGGCGCCTCGGCCGCTGGGGGGCCAGCCTTCCATGACCTGCCCCGACAGACGCCGGGCCCCTTCGTGCCACACGGCTGCGGTTGTGCCTCATCGCCTGTCGCCCGCTTTTCGCCGTCCATCGTCCTCTGCGGCGCTCGTCGGCCGAAGCCGCGGCGGCAGCACCGTCTCGCCCTCCACCAGCCGGCAGCGGATCGCCCGCGAGGGCAGCTTCTCCGCCGGGGCCGAGACCTTCCGCTCCAGCATGTCCACCGCCTGACGGCCCATCTCCCCGAGCGGCAGGTCCAGGCCGGTGATCTTCTTCCCGATCTCCGCCGAGATCGGGTGCCCCAGCGAGGCCAGCGAGAGGTCCCGCGGCACGGACATTCCCAGTTCCGCGGCCGCCAGCGCGATCTGGATGCCGTAGGCGCCGCTGTAGAGCACGGCGGCGGTGGGGCGGTCCGGGCGGCGGAGCAGCGAAAGCGCCGCGCCGACGCGCCGGTCGTAGGGCACCGTGCGCCCCGGGCCTCGGACGACCTCCACGTGCCCTCCGGCGAGGCGGACGGCCTCGGCGCACCCGGCGGCGCGGTCGTGCACGCTGTAGTGGGCCTCGGGCAACTGCTCGACGCCGTTGGAGAAGTCCACGTAGGCGATGTTCCGGTGCCCGGCGCGGAGGAGGACCTCGGCGGCGCGGCGGCCGGCGTCCAGTTCGTCGACGTAGACGCTGTCCGATGCCTGCCTGGAGTTGACCCAGACGGACGGGATCTGGTGCCGCTCCATGATGGCGGCCATCCTCGGCGGCGTCTGGAGCTGGTAGTTGATGATCAGCCCGTCCACCATCCACTCGCGGAGGACCTTCGGGACGAAGCCTTCGTTGGTGAGCCTCTCATCCGGCAGCGTGGCCACCACCAGGTGCAGGTCGCGCCGGTTCATCTCCGAGACGATGCCGTGCAGCAGCCCCAGCGGCAGGTAGCTTCGGCGGCCGTCCGTGCTCCCCAGCAGCGCGAACGCGCCCATCCGCCCCCGGCGGGTCGCGCGGGCGTAGGCGCTGGGGATGTACCCCAGCTCGGCGGCGGCCTGCGCGGCCCGCTTGCGGGTGGCGTCGGTGAGCTTGCCGGTGCCGTTGAGCGCCTGGCTGACAGCGCCGACAGACAGGTTCGCGCGCTTGGCGACCTCTTTGATAGTGACGGCCAACGTTTCGCCTCAAGTGCTTTGCCGCAGGCGCGCCCGGCGAAGAGCGACTTCCAAAATGGACTGAAACGTTATACGCTTGCGATCATACCCAGCTTCGCCGACCTGTCAAGCGGGGAATTCGGGCCTGTAGGCAATTCTCGAAGCCATCCTTGGCGTAGGTTCGGATGGCACGCCGGGTGCCTCAGCCGAGCCGCGCACGGAAGCTCCGTTTTTTTCGTGAAACGATTCATCCCCACCGATACAGTGTTACACAGGTATGCGGGGCCCGGTATCGAGGCACGCCCATGGCCGCCTTCGACGGATGGATCGCGCCGCCGCCGGGCCGCGGAGCAAGGAGTGACAACGGATGAGGCGAACGGCATCTCTGGCGGCTGCTTTCGTGATCGTCGTGCTGGGCTGGGCCTCGCACGCCGGCGGCATCATCCGCGTGGACGTGTCTCTTCAGGCCATCTACAGGAGCGCCCAGCAGACGCTCGTCGGCAAGATCGAGTCCGTGGGCGCCGCGGGGGTCGCCGCCGTCAACGAGGTGCTGGGGCTGGACGAGGTCGGCAAGAAGGTCATTTCGCGGCAGAAGGACCGGACGCTGAAGATCGACCTGTCGGCCGTCAAGGGCCTCCCCGGGCAGGTCAAGGCGGGCCAGCCGGTGGTGGTACTGCTCGGCAGGCGGGGCGCGGCGGTGCACGTGGCGGACTCGTGGTACAAGGCCGATCGTGCCGGCCAGAAGGACTGGCGGATCACCGAGGCGTACGACGTGGCCCAGGCGTTTCCGGGCACGACGGCGGGCCTGATCCGCGCCCTCCTGAAGATCCGCGCCGGGCAGGCGCCGATGGTGGACGCGTGCATGCACCACACCTGGCACGGGGACTTCAAGCTCCAGACGCTCGATGTGAAGGCGACGGCGATGGCGGCGGCCGACGCCGACGGCGACCGCAAGGCCGACCTGCTTGTGGTCGCCGCGGGGGGTGCGGTGCGGTTCTACCACGGCAACGGCCCGAAGAAGGCATTCACCGACGCCACGGCCGAGTGGGGCCTGGCCGCCGCCACGGCGCGGCAGGTCGCGTTCGCCGACGCCGACGGCGACCGCAAGCCGGACCTCTTGCTCGGGGAGCTGTGGCTGAACCGCGGCCCCGGCGCGCCGGGGTTCGCGCGGTCCAAGGCGGGCATCGCTTTGAAGGACCAGGACGTGCTGGCCGTGGCCCTGACGGACGCCACGGCTGACGGCAAGCCCGACGCGCTGGTGCTCGGGCGGGATGGCGTGATGACGGTGTACCGGAACCCGGGCGGGGAGGCGGCCTGGCCGGAGGCGTCTCGCAAGGCGCTCTGGAAGGGCGG
>CAZMDT010000079.1:6097-10895 GCA_964564965.1 uncultured Planctomycetaceae bacterium
CATCGTCATCCGCACCAGCGGCGTGGTGCGCTATTCGATGAGCGGCGAGACGGCCGACTTCAAGCGGCTCACCGGGCGGGACGAGCCGCAGTTTCGCGGCAAGCCGCGGTTCTTCCCCATGGACGACTTCATGGCCTCGGCGGCCTGGGACCGCAACGACGGCGACGGCAACCTGGACCTCATCGTGTCCACCCGCCGGGGCAAGCCGTACGATCTGGAACTCATCGGCCGTGGGCAGGGCGCGTTCCTTTCCAACACGGAGGCGGGTGTGCAGGTCGTCGTGGAGCATCCGGGCGGCCGCGCGAGGAGTCGTCCATTGCGGGCCGCCGCGATGGCGCCGGCCGACATGTACGGCGACGGATCCTTCGAGATGCTCCTCATCGAGGAAGACGGCACGCTGTGGCAGAAGAACTCCCCGCCGTTCACGGCGGGTGTGCCGCTGGGCGAGTGACGCTCGGGACTCGCATACCGGTGCAGGCCGGGACGCGGGCGCGTCGCGGCACGAACCTCAGGACCAGGGCAATGAGACGCACGCAGGGCGATCGAGCTTGGCGGCGGTGGTGTCTGCTGGTGTCGGTCTGCGTGGCGCTGGCGGCGGGCGTGGCGCTCGGGGGGCCGCCGGATGGGGCCCCGCAGGAAGCCTACACGCCGCTGGGCAAGGGCAAGGTGGACCCCGCCGGCGGGGGCGCGTTCCGCTTCGTGGTCATCGGCAACCCCGTCGGGCACGCCGACCAGAAGGCCACCGCCGACGCCCAGCAGAAGGGCCTGGACGTCCTGAACCAAAGCGGCGCGGAGCTGGTGATCTGCACGGGCGATTCCAACCCGCAGTGGAACCGTCTTTGCGCCTCCGGCCTCAAGGTGCCCTTCTACAACATCCCCGGCAACCACGACAGCCGCGACTTCACCAGAACCTTCGGCGCCATGCGGTTCTCGTTCGTCCACAAGGGCGTCCACTTCATCGGCATGGACGACCAGACGCCCGGCGTGTGGGCCGAGCAGATCGAGTGGCTGAAGAAGGAGATCGCCGCCAAACCCGCGCGGTGGCGGTTCGTGTTCCGCCACGAGCCGAACCGGTACGCCGGAGACAACTGGCTGGCGGAGGCGCATCCGCTGCTGGCCAAGAGCAACACGGTGGCGGCGTTCGGATCGCACCACGGCGAGTATTCGCGGTGGCGGGCCGACGGCATCCGGTACGTCGCCAACCGCATGATGGACAGCCGGGGGCTGGACTACTGCTACATCCGCGTGGACGTTCCGGCGGCGGGCCGGCCGAAGCTGACGCTGATGGCGGGGGACAAGGAGTACGGCGACGATTTCGAGCAGGCGAAGTCCGATCTGCACAAGGCGAAGGCCATCGAGAGCATCTCCGCTCTGGCCGCGTGCCTGCCGGCGATCGTCCCGGGCGACAGGCAGCCGTACCGCTTCCGCCTGCCCGTCCGCAACCCTTCGCGGACCGAGGAGGCGACCGCGAGCCTTCAGTGGCGCGTGCCGCCGGAAGTGCTCGCGAAGATCACCCCGCCGAAGCTGGAGCTGAAGCTGCCGCCGGCCGGGTCCGGAGAGGCGGCGTTCGCCATCGACGTCAGCGACCCGGCCTTCCGCCCGGTGGACCTGGGGATCCGGTACACGGTGGGCGGGAACCCGGTGGGCGGGGCGTCCTGCAAGGTGCTGACGGCGCGGCGGGGGGCTTACCTGACGGCGCCGCCGGCCGGTGCCGTTCCCGAGGCGGCCCGCCTGGTCATCGCCGACAGGGACCAGGTCGTCCTCGGGCGGCCCGAGACCTGGACTGGCCCGGCCGACTGCTCTGCGGTCGCCAGCGTCGTCTGGACCGCCGAGGGGCTGACGGTGACCGTCGAGGTCACCGACGAGGAGGTCACGCCGAAGGACGCCATCGAGCTGTCGCTCGACCTGCGCAAGGCCAACCGCGGCCTGTACGGTTACCAGCGGGGCGTTCTGGTGGCGGGCGTGGCTCCCGCGGCTGAGGACAAGCGGCGCGCCCAGTACGTGCGCCAATGCCGCGGCGGGCGTGCGAAGGTGGAGGTCCAGTGCGAGGTGCGTGCGCCGGGGTACCGGGTCGTGGCCAAGGTGCCGGCGGCGTCGCTGCCGGAGGGCGTCGGCACGCCGGGCGGGGAGATGCTGTTCGACCTCCGCGTGCGCGACGCCGACGAGGGGCACGAGAACACGCTCTGCTGGTCGGTGCCGACGCTGGCGCGCGGCGTCAACACCCAACTGGCCTGGGGCCGGCTGAACGCCCTGAAGTGACGGAGAACGGGATGGCCTCCAGAGGAGCCCTGTGTTTCGCGGCGGCCGCGGCGATGACGGCCGCGCTTGCGGCGCCTGCGCCGGCCCGCGCGGGCAGCTACTTCTACGCCAACGCCCTGTTCATCCGCGACATCATTCCCGGCACGGAGCAGGTGCGGATCATCCCCGGCGGCGACTTCGAGGAGGCCCCGGCGCCGCCCCTGTGGGCCATGGGCACCCGGTGGGAGAACAGATGGCCGGACGGCACCCCGCACATCATGACCGTCCCGGGCGTGTGCGGCCAACGCTCGTGGAACCGCGCGGGCGCCGAGATGCACGACATCCGCCGCGAGCCGCTGCCGTACTACGACTGGCGGGTCTACTTCAGCGGCTACGGCTGGCTGCCGAGCGCCGGGCGCCTGCGGACGTCAGGCCAAGCGCCGGGCAACCGCGGCGAGCAGCACGTGTGCGTCGTCTGGCCGGTCCTGGGCGGCGACGCGGCGGCCATGACCCGCGGGTTCTACTTCTTCGGCGATGTCTCCTCCGGCAATTGCAGCTCCGTTTGGGTGCCCAACTGGAACACCAAGGGCGGGCTGGATGATCCGAAGATGGCCGACAACCAGCACCGCTACGGCTACTGGGACCACAAGGGGCGGTGGCAGTCCGTCAACATCGGCGGCGACAACTACGGCGACACGCCGGCCGTGGAGTTCGCGCCGCCGGTCATCCGGCACGCGGCCGTCGCGGACTTCACGGACTACCTGCTGGCGGACGCGCGGGCGAAGGTTGTGGTCAAGTCGCGGGATTTCGACGCCGCGGCGGCCGTTGCGGCACTTGGCAGAGTCGCCGGGGCCGACCCGAAGGACGCCCAGGCGCAGAACGCGCTGGCGGCCGCGTGCATCGTCAAGTTCGCCCGCGATCTCGACGACCTCGACGCGTGCAAGCAGGCGCTGGCCGCCTGGGACGCCTCGCTCGCCGCCGACGCCCACCAGCCGAACGTCCGCTACTGGCGAAGGCAGTACGGCGGCTATCTCCCGCCGGTGGTCTACCACGAGACCACCCCGCCCCCGCCGGAGGCGATCGCGGCCAGCGAGAAGGCTGAAGCGGAGATGGACCCCGCGCAGAGGCAGTGCTCGTACCTGCTGATGCGTGACATCGTCCCGGGCACCGAACGCGTGAAGCGGGTTCCGGGCGGCGGCTTCGAGGCGGGCCTGGCCGGCTGGACCGTGCCGCCTGACCACCCCGGTTTCGCCGCCGGGACACCCGAGGGGCTCTTGCCCGACCGCAACCCGATCCAGCCTTACCGGGGCAAGTTCCTTTTCGTTGAGGCCCCCCTGCCTGACGGCAAGACGGCGGAGGTCCTCTCGAAGCCGCTGGACCTTCCGGCCGGCGAGTACGTCCTCAGCGCCTTCCTCTCGCCCTCGGCCGCGGGCTTCAACATCGCCCACGGCGTCAACGCCCGCAGCGTCCTGTCCTACCTGACCATCGGGATCGAGGGCGGGAAGGCGCTGTTCTGGGGCATGCCCTCGCGCGAAGGTTGGCGGGTGAACGAGGGGCTGTTCGTGTTCACGACCATCCACCTGGCCAGGCCCGTGGCCGGCAGGCGGCTGCGCATCGCGACCGGGCCGTGGTTCACCACAGGCGATCCGAAGAAGACCCCGCCTCATCCCACGTGGCGGGACGCCGACGGCCGGGGGCATCGCGTCGCCATGCTGATCGACAACGTGGCGCTCACGCCCGCCGGCGAGTTCCGCCCGCCCGTCCTGCGCACCGGGGCACAGATGATGCTGCACCAGTGCCTCGCGCTGGACCGCTCCGCCGTGGAGGGCCCGGCCGCCGAGGCGATGAAGCTCATCCGCCGCGACCGCCAGGGCGATCTGCCGAAGGCCGTCGGCCTGCTGGCGTCCGCCGCGAAGGCCGAGCCCGACTGCGCCTCGTGGAACCGCCTGGCGGCGGCCGCCATGGCGCAGTTCCTGCGCGACGCCACGTCGAAGGACTTCCACGCCATGGCCATCGCGGCGTGGGACGCCTCGCTGGCGCTTCGGCCCGATCAGCCGCACGTCCGCCTCTGGCGCGACCTGCTGGGGCGATGGGAGCCCGTGGCGGGCGCGGTCCGCATGGAGTTCCTGTATCCCAACGCGTACGTCGCCCGCATCGCGCCCCAGGGCGGCACGGCCAAGCCCGGCGACAAGCTCAAGGTGACGATCGAGGCCACTTAGCAGGCACCGATGCTCGATGCCTGCGAGATCCGCTACACGACCGACGGCACGTGGCCCAACCGGGCATCGCCCGTCTGCAAGGAACCGATCACCGTCACCGGGGACACGACTCTCAAGGCCGTGTGCTTCGCCCAGGGACACTACACGCCCGTGGGCGAGGCGGCGTTCGCGTTCGTTGATCCTCGTGCCGCGGCCGAGGCCGGCGCCACGGCGCCAGGCCTGACGGCTGCTTACAGGGAAGCCCCGTGGTGGGAGTTCGGGGGCTGGTTCAAGACCGGGCAGGCCCGCGGGGCCGAGACGACCGTCGTGGCGGAC
This sequence comes from uncultured Planctomycetaceae bacterium, assembly GCA_964564965.1. Taxonomy (GTDB): domain Bacteria; phylum Planctomycetota; class Phycisphaerae; order SM23-33; family SM23-33; genus CAZMDT01. Next base: position 10,870 of record CAZMDT010000079.1, read on the forward strand.
TTCGACCTCTCGCCGCGCAAGCGCGA
>CAZMDT010000080.1:0-10874 GCA_964564965.1 uncultured Planctomycetaceae bacterium
AGGTCGATCCCCGTGTCCAGGACGACCACCGCGTAGCCCGTGCCCACGACGCCCTCGAACTCGGTGGCCGTGCGGAAGTCGTCGATGTTGATCAGCGGCCCGGACTGCTCGGTGGCCGGGTCGATGCCGCCAAGCTCGAAGACGCCATCGCCCTCGGGCAGATAGATGGCCGCCTGGGAAGCGGTGGTGGTGACGGCGGCGAGAAGCTCCTCGACGGAAGGCGCCAGCACGGCGCCCGACAGCAGCAGGCGAGGCTCGAACGGCTCGAGGAGAGGCTGCAAGCGTCCCCCGGCGGGGCGCGGTTGCGGCCCGTGCCGTCGCCCGCCGGAGGCGGGTTGCCCCCCGTCTCTGCGCATGCGCCGCGCAGCCATCTAAGGTGCTCCTCCAGTACCCATGGCGGCAACGGGGTGCCGCGGCGCTTCAGCGTCAGCGGCATCAGCGCCGCACACGGAGCCCTGAATGACCGCAGGAAGGGGTCGCCGCGGAAGCGGCCCCGCGGCCGCGCGCACACCCAACCCACGGGGTCAGTTCGACATAGAGCCGCGTCACACCGCTGCCGTCGTACAGCCTGCCCATTATACCACGACACCGTCCCGCCTTGGGGGGCAAATGCCCGCGAAGCCCGTCCGGTGACGCCGCGGAGCCCCGGCGCCCCTTCGCCCCGGCCCGCCCCCGGCGCGCCGGGATCCAACCGCGTGCGATCACTCACCGGGCGCCTGGGGGGCCTCGCCTTCCAGCTTCTTCATCTCCTTCAGATGCGGCGCCACGAGCTGTCGGTACTTGATGCCGCGGGTGTTCCACCGCTGGCCGAGCTCTTCCAGGCGGACCTTCGAAAACAGCGCCTCTCCCTGCGCCGCGTTGTTCGGGCCGAAGACGACGTGGGCCCACTGCTTCCGCGCGGCCGGGTCGCTCAGCCGGATGCCGCCCGCCGCGATCTGATCGAAGACCACGCCGTTGAGCTGCATCTCGCCGCCGAGCGACAGCTCCAGGCCGAGCCCTTCGGGCAGCTTCACGCCGGGGACGTTCGACTCGAACACGAGCCGGGCTTTCTTCGGATCGGCGCTGAAGACACGAATGCGCGAGCCGGCGGCGAAAAACGCCCTGGGCTCCCGCTTCTGGATCATCGGGTCCGGGCGGAGGAACACGTCCCGGGTGATCGGCCGGTCGGGCGAGCCGGCCTGGAGCGTCGCGCCCGTGTGGAAAGCCACGTTGCAGAGCGCCGTCCCGCGATGGTCGACGACCGCGGCCCCGGATTGCAGCTCAAGCGTCGCCCCCTCGAACAGCTCCATCGTGCCGTTGCCGGTCTTGACGTTCGTGCGGAACTCGCTGTCGGGGCCGATGATCATCCGGCCCACCGCGATGTAGATCTCGTCCTGAACGCCCATGGTCCCGATGAACTCGACCGACGCGCCGCGGTACTTCGCGAGGCTCATCTTGTCGTGAATCACATGCGGAAAGGGCCCCCGTGCCTTGTTGTCGTAGTGGGCGCGCCCGAAGCTCCCGGCCCGGACGTCCATCCGGAAGAACGTGCTCCGGTCGCCGCTGATTCGCGGCCCGAAGATCGTCCCGCCCTCCTTGACCCAGCAGCTTCCCAGGATGCCGATCTCTCTGTTCCTGCCGATGACCTGGGCGTTGCGTTCGATGGTGAGGTGGCGGCACTCGCTGCCGTTCGCGTTGACGGTGTAGGGCTTGTCGGCCTCCGGGAAGACCACGTCCGTGTCGCGGTCGGGGGCGCGCTTCGCGGGCCGGCCGTTCTCGGTCCACTTGCCGGCGTCCTCGAACCTGCCGCTGGCGCCGGTCCAGACCAGCACGCGCGCCTTCGGCCAGGCCTGCTTCGCGTATTCCTCCTTGCCCGTGTAGTGCGGCCAGAGCGCCTTGTCAGAGAACCGCGGCTCGTGGGCGGTGGGTGCCTGCGCCTCTGCGCCGGCGGCGGGCGACGGCGCCCGCTCCGCTGCCGGCGCCGCCACCGCCATCCCCATGGCGGCGACGCCGAGCCACAACTGGATCTGTCGATTCATCATTGTTCCTCATCCGTGCGCGCGGGCTCTGCCGGCAGCGGCGCGAACAGCCCCGCCGGCTCGGCCAGGTTATCACCAAAAAACACGTGCCGCCACCTTGCCCGGTCTTCCGGCGCCACCAGGACGCCGTGCTCGTAGAAGCCCTCGAACACAATGCCGTCGAAATCGGTCTTGCCGGCGAAGACGGCCGTGACGCCCTTCGGCATCTCCCGCCCCTTGGCATAGGGCGGCATGACGTATTGGCTGAACGGATTGGCGGCCGGCACGGGACAGAATACCACGCGGGCAGTCTTCGGGTCCTTGCTGTGGATGACGATTCGCCCGGACTCGCCGACGACGAAGCTCGCGCCGCCGGTCCGCTGGCCCAGGCTCGGGGAGGGCATCAGGTCCTCTGGGTTGAACAGGCACCCCGGGAAGCGCAGGTCGCGCCTCAGCGGGTGCTCCGGCGTGCCGAACATTAGCGTGCCGGCGATGCCGTACGTGGCGCGGCCGCGGGAGATCACCTTGTGCCGGCAGCCGACGCCCGCCCCGTCGAGCAGGATCGTCGTCGTGCCGGGCATGGAATAGAAGCAGCCTCGGTTGCCGTTGCCGATGTAGCTGTCCTCCGCCACGATCAGCGTGCCGCGCTGGAGCGTGAGACGATCGCCCGCGCCGCCCGAGGCGCCAATGACCTCCAGCGAGCCGGCCTCGCCCGTGTCCATCCACACCCAGTGCGAGATCGCGATCCAGTCCGACTCGCCCGCGCCGCCCGGGCGCTTGCGCTGCGCGCTCTTCTGGTCGATCCACCGCCGGCCGCAGAAACGCGCGAACGTGTTCCAGCCGCTCTCCCCGCTGCCGAACCCGCCCGTCTGCGTACCCCGCCCGAGCATCGAGGCGTTCTTCATCCATAGATTGCCGCGGATCGCGTAGCGGACGTCGTAGCTGGCGTTGGCCTCCACCGTCAGGTGGCGGACGCGGAACGCGCCGAGGTGGTCGCGGTTGCCGGGCTGGTCGACGGCATACTGCGCCTCGGCGGCCGGCAGGAGAACGTCGCCATCGAGCTCACCCGTCTCGGGCCCGGCGCGGCCTCGCCTGTCGCGCTGCTGCCGCTGCTCGACGGTGTCCTTCCGCCAGGGCGAGGCGGCGCAGACCTTGCCCGTCTCGTCCAGCCAGTTCTCCGCCTTGTCGAACGCGCCCCCCTTGCCCGGGTGGGCCCACACGAACAGCGGCTTCGCCGGCCACCGCTGCTTCGCGTAACGCCCGATCTGCCCCGCCCCGGCCTCGTCGCCCCAGAGGCGGTTCGTCTCGCGAAGCCGCTTCTCCTCGGGCGTCAGGGGGCGGCGGGGGCTCAGCGTCACCGTCCGCCCGTCGACGGTGACGGCGTGGACCTGGCCGATGTCCAGCGTCTGGGCGGTGCTGTTGGCCGACGAACGGACCACGAGCCGGCTGGCGTTGGGATGCCTGAAGAGGACTTCGCAGTCGGTCTTGACGCCGTCGACGAGTTCGACGGTGCCCTTGCCGGCGGGGATGGCCGCGGCGTCTTCCGCGCCGGCGCGTTGGGGCGGGGGTGCGCCCAAGGCCGCCGCGACCGCCAGAACCACCGCCGTCGCAGATAACTGTGCGTGTCGGCGCATCATCTTGCTGACCCTTTGTATGCGCATCTGGGAATGAGCCACGAGGGGTGGAACCCCTTTCTCCGGCCGAGGTGTCGGCCGCAGCTACAAACGCCCCCGCACCGACCTGGGCCGAGGCCAAACCGCGCCTGCCAGGACTCGAACCTGGAACCTGCGGTTTAGAAGACCGCTGCTCTATCCCGTTGAGCTACAGGCGCAAGGACGACCGCAAGTGATATCGGCCTGACCCGCCGCCAACGATTCTCCCTTTCCCGGCCGGCGCTGTCAAACGCACCGGCCGGCGGGGGCGCGTCCGCAACTGGGGGCCTCACGGGGGGTTTCAGTGACGGGCGGGGCGGCGCGTCGGGCGCCGCGTGCGATTTCCGTGTAACGCCCGGCGGGCGTGAGCATCAACAGGGCGGAAGCGCCCCGCGGACGAACGCCCCCTGGGGACGAGCAGGTGACGGCAGAGCAGCGACGGACGGTCGAGGCGCTCTTCGCCCGCTACGCTTCGGGCGTGGGCGGGTTCGTGCTCGCCCGCGTGGGCGACGCGGAGCTGGCCGAGGAGATCACCGCGCGGGTCTTCCTGACGGTCGTGCGGAAGCTCCACCAGTGCCGCGGCTCGCACGCGGGGTGGCTCTGGTCGATCGTCCGGTCGGAGCTGGCGGGGCACTTCCGCCGGCGCCGCCGCGGCGAGCCCTTTGGCGACGACCTGCCCGACCCGGCCGACGGGCCCGACGGGCAGGCCCAGCTCGCCGAGAGCCGCTCGGAGGTCTGGGACGCCCTCGGCCGCCTGCCCGAAGAGCAGCAGAAGCTGATCCACATGAAGTTCTTCCAGGACATGCGGAACGTGGACATCGCCGAGGCGACCGGCCTGAGCCGCTCGAACGTGGGCGTGCTCATCCACCGGGCGCTGAAGCGGCTGCGGTCGCGGATGGCGCCCAAGGCCCACGCGAGGGAGGCGGAAAGATGACCGACGAACCGGCCCGCGACGAGCGGGGCGACGACCTGACGGACGGCTGGCCGGACGAACCGGCCAACGCGGAGCTTCAGGCGCTCGGGCGACGGCTCCGTGAGGAGCGGCCGAGCCTGTCGCCCGAGGCGCTCGCCCGCGTCGAGCGGCGCATGCGGCGCGAGATGGCGCCCGCCCGCGTCCGCGTGGTGCGGTGGTTCGTGAGGCTGGCGGCCGCGGCCGTGTTTCTGGTCGCCGTCGGGCTGGCGCGCCACTGGCTGCACCGGCAGGTGGGCGACGGTGCCCCGCGGACGGACGGGCCGAAGGCGCGGGCACGCGTGCGGGACACCTACGAGCTGCCGCTGGCGGCGCCCCGCGTGCGGCCACCCGCCGGGCCGCTGGTGAAGCTTGCCGACTACGAGAGCCTCTACGAGGAAGTCCGACTGGCGAAAGGAGACTGAACCATGCGAAGCCGGATGCTTCTTTGGGTGGTCGCGATGGCGGCTCTGGCGGCCGGGGCGGTGCCGCTGTCCGGCGAGGAGGCGGGCGCGCCCGAACCGCTGCTGTCCCGCGCCGGGCATCTCGTCGGGGCGAAGCCGACGGCCCGGGGGGCGCTGGGCCTGGCGGAGATGCTCCGGGCCGAGGGCAAGTCGCGGCGGGCGATGGAAACGCTCGTCCGGGCCGCCGAAGCGACAGACGCCGGCGCGCTGGCCGGGCCGATCCGCGAGCTGATCTGCTGGCGTGCCCTGGCCGGCGGCGCGGCAGAGCCGGGCTTCCTCGGGCATCTCGCCGCCTTGAGCCGGGCGGAGCCGACGAACGCCTGGCTGGGCGTGTTCCGGCTCTGCCGGGCGGCGGCGAACGCCGACCGCGAGTCGCTGCTGCTGTGGGCGCAGGCCAGGCCCGCGCCGAAGCACTTCCCGGGCTCGGCGGCCGAGACGGCGCACTTCGACCTGCTCCTCGCTCTCGGGCAGCCGCGGGCCGAGGCGGGCCTCGCCGTCGTGACGAGCCGTTCGTTCGAGCCGCTCTACGCCCTGCGCGACCTCGACCGTGCGCTGACGCGAGAGGCCGCCTTCCTCGCCGACGCCGGGGAGGCGAAGCAGGCCGCGACGCTGACGGCCGCGCGGGACATCCTGCGGCAGGCTTACCTCCCCGCCTCGCGGAACCTCCTCGAGCGGCTGTTCGCGCTGAAGCTCGCGGGCGACACGGAGGCGCGCGACGCGCTGCTGGCCCGTGCAGCCGAGGCGCGGTGGCTGACGGACGCCAAGGCGCTGCGCGAGGCGCTCGGGCGCCTCGACACCGAGCAGGCGTGGCGGCTCCTCGTCGCCCCGGCCCTGAAGGGCGATCTGGCGCTGGTGGCCTCGCCGCCGAAGCTGCCCGACGGGACCGATGCCACCACGGGCGTGGCCATCGCGGCAAAGAAGAAGTCGCCCGCCGACGGCAGGACCGCCTACGAAGGCGACGTCCGCCTGACCGCCGGGCCGATAGCGGTCCGCTGCGACGTGCTGGTTGTCTCGAAGGACGCCGGCGGGGGCGAAACGTTTGCCGGCCAGGCGGCCACGATCCGCGGCGTGCCGGGGTTTGTGAGCGTTACGGCCGACCGGTTCACGTTCGCGCCGGCGGCGGGGCGGTTCGCCCTCGAAGGCCGCGTCCGCCTCGACCGGGGCGACCGCACCGTCAAGCTGCTCACCTGCTCGCTGGCCGCCGACGGCAAGCTCAGCAACGGCCGCAGCCTGCTGACCGACCTGGCCGCCGCGCCTGACATCGCGGCGAAGCGCGCCCTCGTGGCGAAGATCGCGGGCGTCTACAACGACGATGAGCTGACGCCTGAAGCGCGGTATCTGCTGGCGCTGGAGCTGCTGCGCCCGCACCTGACGTGGCACGTGCCGGTGGTGGGCCCGCCGGACGTCGCCGGGGAAGTCGCGGCCATCAAACGGGAGGTCATGAGCGGCCGAGGCGACCGGGACGAGAACGACTGGCGTTGGGAGGATGCGCACAAGGGCGAGCCCTGGATGCTCGAGACGCTCGGTGAGCGGCGCGAGAAGCTGCTCGCCGGGTTGACGGCGCAACTGGCGGCTGCGCGTGGCAAGGGCGGGGCCGAAGCGGCCAAACGCATCCACGATGAGGTGCCGCTCTACTGGCGGATCGCCGATGCGGGGCACGCGGACGTCGCCCGGGCCCTCAAGCTGCTCGACGGCGTCGACGGCAAGCTGGCGGGCAATGCCCGGCGATGGGCCGCCGAGGTCCGCCGCAACAACACCGTCGTCACGATGGACGTCCCCGGCGGCTTCCCGAAGGGCCACGACGGCCCCGTCGTCATCGACGTCCGCAACGCCGCAAAGGTATCCTTCAAGCTCTATCGCCTTCGCGAGCCGGACGCGCTGGTCGCCGTGGCGGATCGCATCGGCGAGGACTTCATGTTCCGAGACTACGGGCTCCAGTTCCCGGGCCGCGAGATGCTCTCCCAGGCGGTGATGTGGGACCCGCTGGAGGCCATAAAGGACCGGCAGGCCGTCGCGCAGCGCCTGCGCCTGCCGCTGCCGGCGTTTCGCAGGCAGGATCTCGTGGGGGAATGGTCGGTCAACGTGGCCGATCTGAAGGCCCCGCCGAACTACTGGCGGCTCCGGCGCTGGCGCGACGACTGGTCCGGCGGGTGGGTAGACGCGGAGTCGGCGTACTTCGACGACGTGTCCTCTCGGCACCGGGACCGCATCGACAAGACGTACCGCCGCGAGGGCGGCAAGCTCAACGCGTGGGCGTGCGACCGCATCGTCAACATCCCCGCCAAGGCGCTCGCCGAGGCCGGGGCCTACGTCCTCCTCGCCGAGGCCAACGGACAGCAGGCCTGCGCGCCCGTCGTCGTCGAGCCCATCAGCCTCACGCTGCGCCGCTGCCGCGACGGCGTGTTCGCGCTCGTCAGCAACACCGAAGGCGATGAGCCGCTGGCCGGGGCCCGCGTGTTCGGCGGGCACGCGCTTCAGGACAGCCAGGCCGTCACCGACAAGCACGGCGCCGCGTTCGTGCGGATGTACGCCGGCGGCGACCGCGCCGTCATCGCCGTCAAGGGCGGGCGATACGCCATCGGCGGCTTCGGGCGGCTGTTCGAGGGGCTCTACGTCTCGCGGCGCGACCTCTACATGCACGAGATGTTCGACCGGTGGGTCGAGCGGATTCACGTCGCGGCCGCCGAAGGCATGGCCGCCGACGTGTACGCCGACCGCATGGTGGCCGTCGCCTACACGGACCGCCCGACGTACCGCCCGGGGCAGACGGGGCACTTCAAGCTCATCGTCCGCCGCCTGCCGAAGGCCGAGGCCGACAAGCCCCCGCGAGGCTTCCGCGACGAGGACTTCGAGATCGGCGCCAACCTCGAGCTGCCCGGGGAGGGCGCCGAGGTGAAGTACCAGGTGCTGAACCCGCGCCGGCTGGTCGTCGGGGAGGGCACGCTGAAGCTCAACGACTACGGCACGGCCGCCGGCGAGTTCGCACTTAGCGAGGAGGCCGCCGTCGGGGCATACTCGCTGCGGCTGATGCTCGAAGGCCGGCCGCGGATCGTGCCGGACGTGTTCGCCGTGAAGCACTACCGGCGCCCGAACTTCCACCTGGAGGTCGCCGGGATTCCGGAGAAGCTCGCCGAGGCGGCGCCGCTGGCCCTGAAGCTCAGCGGGGCATACTACTTCGGCAAGCCGGTGGCTGGCGGGCGGGTGGAGGCGCGGCTGGTCCGCGCCGACCGCTGGAAGTCGCTCGCCGAGGCGACGGGCCGGCTCGACGGGGCCGGCGAGGCGGCGCTGGCGCTTCAGATGCCCGAGGGCCTCGCCGCCGGCGACTACGCGGTCATCTGCACGCTCATCGACGACAGCGGGCGGGCGGCCTCGCGCGCGACGCCCCTGGCGCTTGAGGCGCCGAAGCAGGCTGAGGCGCCCGCCGGCCTGGCGGCGCTGCCGCGCTTCTGGCCGGTGGGCGAGCCGCTGGTGGCCCAAACGCGAGCCGACCTCGTCGAGGCCCACCAGCTCCGCCCGCGGACGCCGAAGCTCGACCTGGGCTTCGGCCGGCAGAACGGGAAGGCGACGCTGAAGTTCGAGGCGACCGGCTGGTACAAGCTGACGGCCGGCGAGGAGCAGACGACGATCTTCATCTACGGCGGCGACGAGCCGCCCGACGCCACGGAGGACTGGCGCGACCAGAGCGGCGAAGCCCCGGAGGCTGAGGCCCGGCGCCCGCCCGAGCCGCGGTGGGTGAGCCTCACGCGCTATCACGGCGAGGACTACGAGGAGGACCAGGCCGACTTCGAGGAAACCTGGGACGCCATCTGGGACGGCGAGGAGTACGAGCTGCCGGCCCTGTTCGACAAGCACCACGCGACCGTCGGCGAAGGCCTGCGCGTGCTCGTCTACGTGCCCTACGACAGCGCCCGCCTGCTGTTCACCATCGAGGGCAGAACCGTCGTGGACTACCACGTCATGCGGACGCCGAAAGGAGGCGGCCGCTACCACGTCGTCGAAATCCCCATCCGCGACCGCCACCGCCCGAACTTCTACCTCCGGGGGCGCGTGCTGTGGGCCAGGCGGGGGGCCGCCGAGGCCCTGGAGGAGGCGGAGGACGTGCAGGCCCGGGCGGTGGTGGAGCTGCGGAAGCAGGACGCGGACGACGGCAGCGAGGACCCGCGCTGGTGCCGCGTGGACGTCATCCCCGCGGCGGCGGCCAAGGACGGCGGCGAGAAGCTGCGGGTCGCCGTCGAGGCCGACCGCCGCGAGTACCGCCCCGGCGGCACGGTCGAGGTCGTGATGCGTGTGACGGACGCGGCGGGCCGGCCGCGGGAGGCGGAACTGTCGCTGGCCGCCGTCGACGAGAGCGTCTACAGCTTCGGCGAGGACGGGCTCGGGCGGCTGGCGCTGGCCTTCACCGACGCCCGCTCCGAGCGGCGATTCTTCCCCAAGCGGTGGCGGAGCACGACGGGGCTGAAGTGGTCGGCCCGGCGGCTGGAGATGCCCGCCCAGCAGTTGGCGAGGCTCGCGGCCATGCAGCAGGAGCTGGCGCAGCAAGCCCGGCAGGCGGCCCAGATGGCGCAAGCCATGGAGGCGATGGCGGCCGTGCGGGACAGCCTGGCCGGCCGGCTCGGCGAGGAGCGCCTCGTTCCGCCGCGGCCGCTGCACGAGCTCGGCGAGATGCCCGCCACGCGGCTGGCGGCCGGCCCGCTCCGTAACGACTTCCGCGAGACCGCCGCCTGGCTGCCGCAACTGCGCACCGGGCCCGACGGCGTCGCCAAGGCGTCGTTCAGGCTGCCCGACTCGCTGACGGCCTACCGCCTGTCCGCCGTGGCGCTGACGAAGCGAACCGAGATCGGGCTCGGACGCGACACCATCCGCGCGAACCTGCCGCTGGCGGTGCAGGTGTTCGTGCCGCGGTTCGCGGTCGAGTCGGACGATCTGACGGCCGTCGCGGTCATCCACAACAACGCGCCCGAATCCCGCACGTGCCGGGCCGTCTGGCAGGTCGATGGGGCGGGCGTCCCGGCGGCAAGGGCCCTCGCCGATGGCTGGCAGCTCGAGCGCGCCGGTGGGACCTTCGCCGCCACGCGCGACGTCGACGTGCCCCCCAACGGCAGCGCGCGCGTGGCGCTCGGGTTCGTCGCCGACCGCGTGGGGAAGGCGAAGTTCATCTTCCGTGCCGCCGCCGACAAGGACGCCGACGCTGAAGAGCGCCTGCTGCCCGTTCAGCCGCTCGGGCGCGAGCGCGACGTCGAGATGACCGGCGTGGTGAACGGCAGGAAGGTCGTCCGCCTGCCGGCCGGGTTCGTCGCCCGAGGCCTCGACGTGACCGTGTCGCGCTGGAAGGCCGTCGAGGCGCTCGATGGGCTGAAGGACCTGGTGGACTACCCGTACGGCTGCGTGGAGCAGACGATGAGCCGGTTCCTGCCGGCGGTGATGGTGCGTCACGCCGCGCGTCGGCTGGCGATCAGCCTGCCGGCCGACGTCGAGGGCAAGCTGCCCGACGTGCTGGCCAAGGGCCTGGCCCGGCTCTACAACTTTCAGCACGACGACGGCGGGTGGGGCTGGTGGGAGAAGGACGCCACCAACAACCAGATGACCGTGTACGTGGTGTACGGGCTGGCGAGCTGCGTGCAGGCCGACGTGAAGGTGAACGCCGACGTGCTCGCCGGCGGCTGCGAATACCTCAAGAAGCAGCTCCGCGGCGGGCAACTCGTCAACCAGCCCGGCCAGCTCACCCACGGCAGCCGAAGCCTGCTGGGGCCGGAGCTTGCCGCGCGGGCATGGCTGGTGCTCGCCCTCGCCGGACAGGCCGACCGCGACGAAC
>CAZMDT010000081.1:0-10810 GCA_964564965.1 uncultured Planctomycetaceae bacterium
GTCTGGATGGCGACCGGCGCCTCGAGCGACAAGATCGCCCAGTTGGCGGCCTGCCCGCACGTCGAGCTGTGCTACATGAAGAGCGACCACACGCACCTTCGGCTGCGGGGCATCATCGAAGTCTGCCTCGACCCGATGAGGAAGCGGCAGGTGTGGGAAAGCTACGAGATGCTCCAGGAGCACTTCGCCTCGCCGGACGACCCGGAGTACGTGCTGCTGAAGTTCACCGCCTCCGAGGCCATGCAGATGCCCTCGATGAGCTACGCGTACGAGGCGCTCGATCTCTAGGCACGGCCTTCGCTGCAGCCCGGCTCAATCGCTCGCCGCCTTTCGTGTTGCATTCCGCGCGGGCGCGCCTACACTCGCGCGTCCATGGGCGCCCTCGCCGTCATCCCCGCACGCTTCGCCTCGTCGCGCCTGCCCGGCAAGGTGCTGCTCGCGGAGACGGGCAAGCCGCTGATCCAGCACGTCGTGGAGTCGATCCTCCCGGCCGATCGGATCGAGCGCGTCATCGTGGCCGCCGACGACGAGCGAGTCGTCGCGGCGGTCGAGGCCTTTGGGGGCGAGGCGATGATGACGAGCGCCGCCTGCCGCACGGGGACGGACCGCGTGGCGGAGGTGGCGGATCGCCTGGGGCTCGCGGATGGCGCCATCGTCGTCAACGTCCAGGGCGACGAGCCCGAGATGCCGCCGGCCTGCGTGGATCGGCTGGTGGAACTGCTGGCCGCCTCGGAGGCACCGATGGCCACGCTCGCCACGCCGATGGCCGCTGACGAAGCGGAGCAGATCAGCCTTACCAAGGTCGTCTGCCGACGCGACGGCACGGCCATGTACTTCTCGCGCGTGCCGATCCCGCACGACCGCGACGGCGACGCGTGCCCGGCCTACCTGCTGCATCACGGCATCTACGCGTACCGGGCGGGCTTCCTTCGCCGCTTCGCCGCGCTCGAGCAGACACCGGCCGAAAAGGCGGAGAAGCTCGAGCAGCTCCGCGCGCTGGAGCACGGTTACGCAATTGCCGTGGGGGTGGTGGACTACCGGGGGGCGCGGATCGACACGCCGGCCGAGTACGCAGCCTTCGCGGCGCGATGCCGCGGCCGGGGCGCGTGAAGGGGACCGGCGGAGAGGCGCGGTGGCTATCCGTCCGCCTCTGCCTGCGGGGGCACGTCAGTGCCGTAGTAGACCTCGACGGGCACGTCGCCGGCGCGCTGGCGGACCATCTCGGCGATGGCGTCGAGTTCCTCGTCGGGCAGCGTTGAGGCCGAGGGCGACGTCGGCGGGCGAGCGATCGTGTGCAACTGGACGAGTTTGATCTTCCCCCCGCCCGCGATGATCTCGTGGAGGTGGTCGGCGTAGGCGTTGACCTCGCGAGGGGGCGGCGCCACGCCGTCCACCCTGAAGAACAGGCTCTGAATAACAACGGGCCGGCCGGCCGCCACCGCGCGGATGTTCTCCAGGATGTGCCGAAGCGTCACGACGGGGTAGGGGCGGTTGACCCGCTGAAAGAACGCCTCGGTGCCGGCGTCGAGCTTCGCCCAGATCTCCCCGTTGTTGGCGTCGAGGATACTGAGGGCACGACGGACCTGCGGCTCGTCGAGCCGCGAGGCGTTCGTGATGACCACGACCCGGATGTCCCGGCGCCCGAACTCGGACTTCGCCATGGCGGCGACCTCGACGGCCTTGTCGAAGTTCCCCAGGCACGTCGGTTCCCCGTCGCCGCTGAACGCGATGTCGTTGATGCGCCGCAGCGGCTCCGGCGTGTGGCGGAACCTCGGCTCATCCCACAGGTTGCCCGCGGTGGCCTCCAGAAGGGCGTAGCGCAGCTCGCTGCGGAGGGTGGCAAGGTCCACCCCGCTGAGCCCTCGGCGGACGCGGCGGTTGATCTGGCAATACAGGCACGAGAAGTTGCACCGCTTGTCGGGGTTGAGGTTCACGCCGATGCTCAGCCCCCTGCTGCGCCGCGCCACCACCGGGTAGACGTACCGGCACCGGCGCCACTGCCGCCGGTGGTCGCGGATCACCGGATGCCTGTCCGGATCTTTCTGCTCGGCGTCCATCCGTTCCCATTCTACGGAAAAGCCCGCGCCCCCGGCCCGGGCGGGGGAGCACCTCTGGTTCAACACCGTACGCCGCGGCGCGTTCTGTTTCCGCTGCGAGCTACCCGCGGCACAGCGTGGCGTAGGGGCAGCAGGCACAGGCCTCCGACCGGCGGCGTTCGAACCGGCCGCCCCGGCCGGCGGCGATGAGCGACCGCGCGAGGCCCGCCACTCGCTCCTCCGCTTCGGCGAGCGCCGCTGCACTGACGTCGAAGGGGTGCACGGCGGCGGGGCGGAGGAAGTAGAGCATCGCGCGGGCGGGCGGCCGGCCGAGGTAGCGCGCCGCCGCCGCGGCGTAGGTGAGCATCTGGAGCCGGTAGCGATCGGCGTGTTCTGCCACGTCATCGGCAACGAGGCGGTCGGACTTGTAATCGACGACGTGCCACGCCCCGGCGGTGTCCTCGATGAGCAGGTCGATCTGCCCGCGCAGCGTGACCGGCCCGAGGCGCGCGATGAAGTCCAGTTCGCGAAGCGCCTGCCTCGCCCCCGCCAGGTCCTGCCAGAGCGGATGTCCGCGCAGTCCGTCGAGCATGCCCGCCAACTCCGCCGACAGAGCGTCGACGTCGGCGAGTTCCGAAAGCCCCATCTCGGCCGCTGCGCGGCGCACGAGCGCCTCCGGCCGCTGAGGCGCCGCGAAGTCGAGCCGCTCCATGCAGCGATGGTACAGCGTGCCCACAGTGGCGGCGTCGAGCCGGTTGAGCGCCCGCGCCGCCTCGCCGGGCGCGGGCCTCGCGGGCGCCTCGCCGGGTATCCGCAACTCGTATCGCCAGCGGTACAGCGCCGGACAGTGGGCGAAGTCACCGAGCGCGGTGACCGCCACCTCGGCCGAGCCGATCTCCGGCGGCAGCGGGCCCACCTGCGCCGGCCTTCGATCCTGAAGTCCCCGACCGAATGGCGGGCCCTTGCGGGCGCGCTTCAGAATCGCCTCGCTCAGGGCCTCCGCGGAGCCCGCCCGCGCGAGCAGGCGCTGTACGGGGGTGCCGCCGCGACCCGGCATTGCGGCGCGCCGTGGCGACAGCCTGCGGACGGCGGCCCTGAACCGCCCGCCGTCGTACGGGATGTCCCGCCCGGCATCGGCCGCCTTGGCAATGCCGAGCGCCTCGTCCATCCCCCGAATAAAGCTGCCCGACCGCTGGAACTGCCCATCCTTCGTCCGCCAATCCGCAGCCACGAATACCAGGTGGTCCTCGTGCCGGGTGGCGGCGACGTACAACTTGCGGATGTCCTCGGCCCGTTGGTCGGCCGTCTCCAGGGCCTTGGCGATGCGGTATGACGGCGGCTGCTGTTCGTCTGGTTGCTCCGACACATCGGCCTCGGCCGACGACGGCGCAAGGTTCAGCGTGAGGCCCCAGTCGCGGCGGTTAAGCAGCGACGAACTGACGCCGCGGTGCCCGAAGTTGAGGTCGGGAATGACCACCACCGGGAATTCCAGCCCCTTGGCCTTGTGGATCGTCATGAGACGGACCACGTCCTCGGCCTCTCCCGCGACGGCCGCCTGCTCGTAACGCGACTGGTCGATCACCTGCTCGTTCATCTCCGCGAGGAAGTCGGCCAGCGCGCCGCCCTCCGCCGCCGACGCCCGCGCCAGCGACACGAGCTGCCGCACGTTGCCGAGCATCCGCTTGCCGCCGGGCAGCGAGAGGAGGACGGCCTCGTAGCCTGTGGCAGCCAGGAGACGCTCGATGAGGGCATCGGCGCCGACGGCGTCCTTCCGGCGGTGCAGCTCGTCGAGCAGCTCCACGGCCACGGCCATCGTCCGCTGCCGGGCCTCGCTGAGGCCCGCGATCTGGCCGTGCACGTCGCGCAGGGCGGGCAGCGCGGGCCGGCCGACGGCGCCGGCAATGCGCATCAGCACGCCATCGTCCAGGCCGAACAACCCGCTCCGCAGCACGCCGAACAGCGCTACGTCATCGAACGGGTTGTCGATCACGCGCAGCGCGTTCAGGACGTCGAACACCTCCTGCTGCCGGAAGAAGCCCGTGCCCGCGACGACGTAGTACGGCACGTCCCGGCGGGCCAACTCCTGCTCGTAGGCCAGGCTTTCCGTCATCCGTGCGAACAGCACGGCCATGTCGCCGTACCGCGCCGGGCGCCAGTTTCCGGCCTCGCGGTCCCACACGCCCCGCTCGCCGCCGTCGACCATCGCGCGGATGCGTTCGGCCGTCGCCGCGGCCTGGAGCCTGGCGGCGTCGGCGGCGCCTTCGAGCGGGAAGGAGTCATTCGGCTCGGCGAGGAGGATCTCGACCGATGGCCCCTGCGGCACCTCAGCGCGGTGGGCTTCGATGGCCTCGTACTCGGTGCCCATGAGCCGCCCGAACAGCTCGTTGTCGAACGCCACGCCCGCTGTGTGCGTGCGGAAGGACGTCTTCAGCGACTCCTGTTGCCGGGGCCCGAGGCGGTCGCACAGCGCCTCGAAGACTTCCACCTGGGCACCGCGGAAGCGGTAGATGCTCTGCTTCTTGTCGCCGACGACGAACAGGCGCCCGGGCGGGATGGTGCCGCCGCCCGAAGGCCGCGCAAGCATGTCGAGCAGCTCCACCTGGAAGGCGTCGGTGTCCTGGCATTCGTCGACGAGGATCTGGACGATGCCGGCGGCGACATCGCGGCGGACGGCGGCGTTATCGGCCAGCAGGCGGTGCGTCTCGGCGAGCAGGTCGGTGAAGTCGAGGCGTCCGGCGGCGCGCTTCGCCGCGGCGTACCGGCGGTTGGCGTCGGCGGCGAGGGCGGTCAGCGTCGCGAGGGCCCCGGCGGGGGCCTTGTCCGCCTCGCCCGGCTCCTCGGCGAGGTATGCGAAGCCGGCGAACCGGGCGACTTGGGCCTTGATGGCGTCGCGCATGGCCTTGGCCCCGCCGGCATCCGCCCAGGCCTGCTTGCCGCCCGCCCTGCCGAGCTTCGTCTCCGTCAGCACGGCGAAGCGATCAGGCGTCCAGTTCCCCACGTCGGCGAGCAGCTCCCGCATCGCCGCGACCAGCGCGTTGCGAAGCGGCAGGAGCTTGTCGCCGGGGTCGGCGCACGGCACGCTCGCAAGCTCCGCAAGCTCCTCCCGCAGTGCCGTGTCCGCCCCGAGCCGGGCGAAGGCGTCGCCAAGGGCCTCCGCCGCCAGGCGCCGCCACCGCTCCAGCGTCGCCTCCGCATCGGCGTAGTCTTCCCGCCGCCAGGCCGTGCGCGTGTGCACGAGCTCTGCCACCAGGGCGGTCGCCCGGTCGTAGCCTTCGCGCGCGATCACGCGGAGGACTTCGCCGCGCTGCTCCTCAACGGCGGCGAGGACCGCCTCGTCGGCGGCCGCCGCCGTCATCCGGTCCGTCACCAGCGTGTCGGCGCAGACCTCGAACGCCGGGTCCAGCCCCGCGTCGATCGCGTGCGCCCGGAGGATCGAGGCGCAGAAGCTGTGGATCGTCGAGATCTTCGCGCCGGCGATGTCGTCGAGCCACCCGAGCAGCCGGCGGCGGTCGGCGCCCCTGCTTCTGGCCGCCCGCGAGGCGAGGAACCGCCGCACCCGCTGCTGCATCTCGAGTCCGGCCTTGTCGGTGAACGTCAGCGCCACCAGTCCAGCCAGCGGGTCGTCGGCCTCGGGTTCGCGCATCAGCAGCTCGGTGAACCGCGTGGCCAGGACGAAGGTCTTCCCGCAGCCGGCCCCGCTGCGCAGCACCAGGTTCTCGCCCGCGCGGGTGATGGCGGCGGCCTGCTGGGCGGGCGTGGGTGTGGGCGCGGCGGTCACGGCGGGTCCTCCCCGCTGGCGGCAGGCACCTTCAGTTCCGCGCGGGCCCGGGCGTACTGGCACGCCTGCCGGAACGGGCAGTAGCTCGGGCAGTCGTGCGTGGGCAGCAGGTCGAACCGCCCCGCGCGGATGCCCTCAACGAACCGCCCGACCGTCTCGGCGGCGGCGGCGCGACGCTCCTCGAACGAGCGATGGTCCGAGCGGGGCGGCTTCAGCGCCGAGAAGTGCCGCTCCTTCCCGTCGCGCACCTGTTGGAAGACGCCGCCAAGGCACGGCTGCCCCAAGAGCCGCTCGGCGGCCTCCGCGTAGAGGTACATCTGCACGTTCCGCCCGGCGTCGATGTCGGCCTGGCTCGGCAGGCGCCCGGTCTTGTAGTCGATCACCAGCAGCCGCTCCTCGCCGTCGGCGACCAGACGGTCCACGCGATCGATCCTGCCGCTCACGCGGACCGGCCCCGCGGCGGTATCGACGGCGACGGGCTCGGGGCTGCTGGCGGGGTCCGTCGCGCCGGCCGCCTCACCGCCCGGGCCGAAGCCCAGCTCGAAGTGGGCCGCCTCCCGCGAGGGCTCCGCCCCCCCCCGCCACGCGAGCAGATACCCCAGCAGCTCCTCCTGCATCTGCTGCCGTTGGAGCTGCCAGAGCGCGGGGTAGGGCGGCTGGGTGGCCTCGACCTTCGCCGCCTCCGCGGCGACGGCCTCGGTAAGGGCCTCCTCCAGGCGGTCCCCGTCCACTTCCGCCGGCCGCACCGCGCCGCCCGCCGCGCCGCGCAGGCGCGTCATCACGTCGAACAGGACGTTGTGGCAGAAGATGCCTCGCGCGACTGCCTCCAGCCGGCGCTGCGGCTCCCGCAGGGGCTCCAGGGCGAGCACGACCGTGGCGAAGAACTGCCACGGGCATTGTCCGTAGGCGTTGAGCTGCGTGGCCGAGAATGCGGCCCCCCGGCCGAAGCGAGTGCCAAGCCCGGCCAGCAGGTCGTCTTCGCTGATGCGCCCGTCGAACTCATCGCACGGCCCGCGCGCGAGTCGGCGCGTCTGTGCCCACAGGCCCCCGGCAGCCCGGCGGACGGTGTCGGGCGCGTGGGCGGCGGCCCAGGCGAGGGCGGCGGGGCCGGCATCCGTCTCCGCGCCGAACAGCGCGGCGACGGCTGCAATGGCGGCGTCGCGCCGGCTGGTGAGGTCCTTGGCCGCGGGCAGGAGCCGCCCCGGGGGGATTCGCTCCGTGACGGCCTGCACCCGGGGCGCGTCCAGCCCGCCGGCCGGGGCGAGCAGCGAGGCCAGAAAGCTGCTTTCCGCCGACGGCGCGCCCGACGGGTCCGTGGCGAGGTAGCTGACGGTCAGCGTACGGTCCGCGCGGGAGGTCGCCAGATAGCACAGCAGCATCTCGCGCGCGGTGAGGTCGCTGCGGCTGGCGAGGCCCACCCCACGGCCGGCCCAGGCGAGCCGGTCGCTCTCGGCGATCAGCGCGCCCTCCGCCGGGCGCAGCGGGAACTGGCCTTCGCTCATCCCCAGCAGGAACACGTGGCCGTAGCGGAGCGCCCGTGCATCGAGCACGTCGAGCACGTCGACGACGGATTCGCCGCGGGCCGCGGGGCAGGTTACGGCGGACAGCGCCTCGCGAAGCTGCGCGGCCGGCGGCGCCGGCTCGCCGCAGTCGCGAAGCGCCGCCTCCAGGGCCGCCAGTGCCCGCAGGTCGCGGGCGAGGAGATCGTCCTGCCCGTGAGCCAGGGCCGCACGGCGAAGCTGGAGCTTCTCCGCCAGTACCGCGAGATCGCCGCCGGCCGCCGCGTCGAACAGGCGCTCGAGCATCTCGCCCGCCTGGCGAAACATCGCGGCCCCGGCGCGCGACAGTGCCGTCGGCTCTGCATCCTCCGCGTCCTCCCCGCCTGCGAAAGCGGGCCGCTCCGCGCGCCGGGCGAGGCGCTCGGCGGCGCCGGCGTAGGCGCCGCGCCCCGCGAGCACGTTGCCTTCGCGGATGATCGTCTCGGCGGCGGCGACGGTCTCGCCGCCATAGCCGCCCAAGGCCGCCGGCAGGAAGTAGCTGCTCTTGATGCATCGCAGCACGTCGCGGAAGGCGAACTCGCGGGGCAGGGCGGCCACCGCCAGCAGGTGGCGGACGATGGGCGCGTCAGTCAGCGCCGCCGGGGCCGACGCCAGGGGCACGTCGTGCTCGGCGAAGAGGCGTTCGACGGGCTCGCGATAGGTGCCCATCGGTCGCGCCAGGACGGCGATGCTGCCGGCGGGGGCGCCATCCAGCAGCCGTCGCTTCACGCGCGACGCCACTGCCGAAACCTCGGCCTCCAGGTTCGGCGCGGCGATGACGGCGAGGCCCGCGGGGAGGCCGCACGGCTCGGCCTCGTGGTCGAAGATCCGCCGCGTGAGCGCCGCCAGCGGCGCCGGCGAGCCGTTCTCGACGCGGATGATCTCCAGCCCCTCGCCGAGGGCTGCCCGGATGCTCTCCAGCGTCCGCCGCGTCCAGTGCCACAGCCGGTCGCGCCCGTCGTCGGCACCGGGCAGCGTGATGGCCACGCGCCGCCCGCCCCCGGCCAGCAGCGCCAGCATCTCAAGCTGCGTGGGGGTGAAGTCCGTGAAGCCGTCGACGATGACGGCCCCGACGTCCGCCACGCCGGGCGGCGGCGCGCCGCGGGCGGCGGCAAGGCAGTCACGGGCCTGCCACATGCGGCCCTCGATGTCGTAGCTTCGGGCGTCGCGCATCCGCTGCTGGTACAGCCGGTAGACGGTGAGCAGGTCGTGCGTGCGGCCGGAGCCTCGGCCGACGGCGCGGGCCAGCGCATCGGGCTCGACGGCGGCCCGTTTGAGCTCGGCGATGGCGCGGTCGAGTGACTCGATGACGCCGGGGGTATCGGCGACGGCGCCAAGCGCGCCGAGGCGCCCGCCCGCGTGGAGGTCATCGAGAATCTGGCGGAGCAGGAGGCGCCGGCGGAAGGTCGGCAGCAGTCGCCCGTCGTCGCCGGCGGCGGCGAGGACGCGCCCGGCGAGGGCGTCGAAGGTCAGCACCTCGGGCGCCACGACGACGCCCGCGGGGGACCGCTCGAGGAGGCGGCGCCGGAGCTGCGCCGCCGCCGGAGCATTCGGTGCCACGAGCAGCGCGCCCGCCCCGGCGGCGCGGAAGTGCTCATGGAGCGCGATCGCGGCGGTCGTCTTGCCGCAGGCGGCCGGGCCGACAAGCACCACCGCGGGCGAAGCGGACGCGAGCACACGCCGGACCAGAACGTCTTCGTCGGGGGGGGCGTCCATCGCCCGCCATTCTGGCCGCCCGGAGCCCGCGCCACAACCCGCAAGCTTCGCGGCGGCGCTAGTCGGCGATGATGACGATCTTCTCCACCGTGAAGTTGCCGAGGGTGTTGACCATCCCGAAGAAGTCGACGGGGTCGCCGTCGCCGACGGCGAGGGCGACGTGTCCGGCGTCGTAGCGGTGCAGCGCCGCGTCGAGCCCGACCCACTTGCCCCCCACGTACGCCTGCGCCCACGCGTGCCCGAACAGCACGTGCTCGTAGCTGCCGTACTTCTCGACGTAGACGAGCCCGGTGACCACCTGGGCGGGGATTCCGACGGCCCGGCAGAGGGCAGCCGCCAGCACGGCGTGCTCCGTGCAGTCGCCCTGGCGCCCGGCGACGACCTCGCGGGCGGACGCGTAGCCGACGGAGAGGCTCTTGCCGGTGATGTACTTCGCCACGAAGGCCTCGATGCGGCGGACCGCCTCGGCGGCATCGCGAGTGTCACCCACGGCCTCGCGGGCCAGGGCCACCACCTCCTTCGCGTCCGACTCCACGAACCGCGACGGCTTCAGCGCCGCCAGGGCCGCCTTGTCCTCGCCTTCGTAGGGCAGCATCGCCCCCGCGGGGGCCGCCACCGGCCGAACCGTCACCACGATCGTCCCGTCAGGCTGCCGGGACACCTTCTGGCTGTCGCCGGCGGGGAAGGTGATCTTCTTGCTCCCCTTCGGAGCCACGACGTATGTGACGGCCGCCGCCTTGCGCGGATCAGCCGACGGCTTGGGGCACTGGACGATCACCTGCTTCATGATGTCCACCGGGTCGATCTCCCCCAGGGCCACCTCCCGCGTGCACGCGACCAGCTCGATCGTCGTGCCGATGATCGGCATCCGCACCTTCAGCGCCACGCCGTCCTCGTCGAGGTAGCTGAGGACGGTCATGACGCCGGTGGGGGCCTTGAGCTGGCTGGTGATCTCCGTCAGCGGGACGACCCGCCCCAGCAGGTCGACGTTTTTCTTCTTTCCGACGGTGACGAGGGTCTCCAGCCCGGCGGCGCTCGACGGATCGAAGGTGACCATCGTGTAGGTGTCGCCCGGCTTGCGGCGCCGGCTGAGATGGAGCAGGCGCTGTCCCTCGTCCAGCAGCGCCCCCTTCGGCCAGCGGATCGTCTGCGTCTGGTTGCCCAGTGGCGACTCGATCGTCAGCCTGAGCTGCCCGTCCGGCAGGATCTCGCCCGCCACGGTCTGCGCTATCGTGCCGAGCTTCTGTTCGGAGGTGTATGACAGCGGCTTGCCGTCGGCGGTCTCGACGGTCCGCGTCGTGGCCGCCGTGGTCAGGGCGCGGTCGAACCGCTTCAGCGTGATCTCCATCTTCATCTCGTTGATGACGCGGTCGGCGGAGGCGGTGCGGGTCATGACGGCGTAGCCGATCCGCGAGCCGCCCAGGAACGCGGCGAAGTATTCGGTGCGCGTGGCCAGGGCCTGCCCGGCAGGCTGCGTCGCGGGGGCGGGCTCGCCGGCCCGGGTCGGGCGCGCCGCGCACAGAGCTGCGGCAAACAGGGAAAACAGGGCAACCAGGGCGAGGAGGCGTTGGCGGCGTCGCATTGGGCGTTCCTTTCGTCTGTCGTTGTGCGTCGGGGGTCCGCGGGGCTTCAGGGCGTATCTTGCCGGTCGCCGTAGAACGCGTCCAGCACTTCGTGCCAGTCCGCCGGCCGCTTCACCGCCACGAACGCCTGGCGGACCGCTCGCGGCGACGGATGCATCC